>JAHBAQ020000028.1 GCA_018500045.2 Candidatus Shapirobacteria bacterium
AGATGTGTATAAGAGACAGATGTTTTTTCAGTTTTTATCAGAAAAAGAAGGTAATTTAGATGAAGTAGATGAGTTGTTTGTAAAGTTGACAGGTGCTGAATTAAAAGGTCAAATTATTCCAGTTTCAGTGGAATTGTCGAATGTATGCTTGAAGACGATTTCTGGCAAGGAATATATAGGAGAAAACTATGTGGATGATTTAAGAATGTCGGATGATAAGATTGTTGAAATTTGGTTAGAACCGGAAGTACAGTCTAATAAAAAAGCGATTGAAGCTCTAAATAGGTCCGAGGTGATAATTTTATGCCCAGGGACAACTTATGGTTCAATTTTGCCAAACTTTTTACCAAAGGGAATGGCAGAGTCGTATCGTACGAGTAAGGCGAAAAAGATTTTGATGACAAATATATTGGCAACAGCCAATGAAATTGAAGATGTAACACAGAGGGGCTATGTGGAGATTTTTAAAAAATATTTAAAAACAGATTCCCCTTTTGATCTGATTTTGATGGCTGATGTGGCGTCTTTAGATAAGGATCTTTTTAATAAAGCATTGTCTTATTACAAATTGGAACATGCTAATTTAGTAGAAAAGATAGAAAATTATTCAATTAAAACAGTGATGGCTGATGTGGCAATAATTGAAGAGAAAAATATGAGGTTAAGGCACAGTGAGGAAAAATTGGGAAGATTATTTAGAACATTAGAGTTTTAGTTGGGTAGTGAAGTAGGAAAGTGGTTTTGATAGAATGAGATTATGTCACAGAAGAAGTTAAAAAAGTTGAGAAAATTAGAAAATATTGATTTAGGAGTTAAAAGTGTTGAAAGCGTTTCTGGTATTAGGGAAATATTAAGAAAGAATTGGAAATTTTTGTTAGTTTTGATTTTAGGAGTGGTGGCAATTTATTTTAATTCGTTGTGGGGGGGCTTTGTGTCGGATGACTATGCAACTGTTTCTCAAAATTCACAAGTTGCCAGTATAACTACAGCCTGGACTTCGGGACATTACTCATTTTTTGTTAATTTATCTAAAACTGTGATCGCAAAGGTATTTGGAAATCAAAACCCAATACCATATCATATATTTTCCTTATTGGTTTATTTGTTAATATGCGTTTTGGCGTTTATTTTTTTGAGTTTGTTTTTTGGTAACGTAGTGGTAAAAGTGGCGCTAGTGATTTTTGCGGTTTTACCGGTACATGTGGAAGCAATTTCGTGGATATCAGGTATACCTTATTTATTGACATCTTCGTTAGTGTTGGTTTGTTTGATTAATTTGGTTCTTTTTTTGATAAAAAAGGATAAGAAATACCTATTTACCTTACTTTTCTTTTTACTAATAATATTTTTTACTGACAGAATCAGGGGTTTTGCTTTTGTATTATTGTCCGGTTTAACGTTGTTATCTTTTCAAACCAAGTTTAAGATCAAGGTAAACTTATTATTGGTTTTTAGTGCAATTTTGGTGGCAACAGGTGCTTTAATTTTGATTGGTTGGCCGTTAATTCAAACTAGAATAGGAAGTGTAAATTCAGGGGTTAATGTGTCTGATAGTATTTTTTATGATCCATTTTTTCAATATCCAACGGCGATACCAAAATATTTACAAATGGTGTTGTTTCCGACCGATTTAACTTTATATCATACAATGTATGTGATTCCTGATTGGTTTAATTGGCTTGTTTTGTTGACTTATTTAACTGCAGTGGTTTGGTTTTATTTTAAGGATAAAAGATTTTTCTTTGCCTTGGCTTTTGTTTTTGTAGCGACAGCTCCATCGATGGCTCCAGTAAAAGTGAGTTGGTTAGTGGCGGAAAGATATGTTTTTTTGGGATCTTTAGGTGTGGCATTAATCTTTGGTCTATTGTCAGATCGGTATTGGGAAAAGAGAAAGTATTTAGTAGTAGGAATTTTGTCGGCTTTTGTAGCAGCTTACAGTGTGAGAGTTATTTTGAGAAATATTAATTGGCAAACAAATCATAATTTATGGGTGAATACATGTCAGGTATCGCCCAATAGTCATAATGCTTGGAATAATATTGGTGATGATTATGATAAATTGAGTCAATATGATAATGCAGTGAAGGGATTTGGTATGTCGTTTGCTGTAAAGCAAAACTATGCGGATGCTTATCATAATCAGGCGAATATCTTTTATAAGATTGGTAGGTTGGATTTGGCCCGCAAGGGATATGAACAAACTTTGTATTACAACCCCGCTTTGTACCAGACATATCTCACCTTAATTCAGTTAGATTTAGTGGAAAATAATAAAGAAGAATTATTAAAACATATATATCAGTTAAATCAGGCTAAACCGAATGATTTACAGGTGGCTTATATTACAGCAACAGCGTATGCAAAAATCGGTATGATTAGTGAAGCAAAAGCGCTAAGTAGTAGTTTGTATCAACAATTTCCTAAAATAGCAGAAATAAAAAGTCTTTATGATGCTTTACAAGCAACGCCAGAATCAACGAATAGTGGTTTGTTGAAGAAGTAATTATTCTTTTGATTTTTGAGTGATTCGCTGGAATAATTCCCGGGCTTTTTGGTTGTGGTAAATAATTTTTCTGGCGACGATCGCAACTAGATTAATTCTGGTGATTAGAAATAAAAATGTTCCGATAAACTTGCCAAATTTAAATTGATAAAGTTTCCTTTCGTACAAACGAAAGCCTTTTTTCATAATTTTGATTCGTTGCTCTTTGGTAAATTCTTGAGTTTCAAAGATGGGGTTAATATCACGGTAGGAAATTTCTTTAAGATATTCTTTTTTTGGATAGAGAAATTTAGCGTGTTTAATAGCCCATTGATAAACTTCTGTACCAGGATAAGGAACTAAATTATAAAAATTTACATAATCACATTGAAGTTTTTTGGCAAAATTGAAAGTTTCAATAGCATCCTGATAAGTTTCGTTCTGATGACCAATAATAAAATTGACAGCATGATGGATTTTAGCCCTTCGGGTGAGTTCAACAGCCTTAATTACTTGATCTAAAGTGATATTTTTTTTGATATTGTCGAGTGTTTTTTGACTGCCTGATTCACAACCGTAAGCAATAAAAAAGCATCCGGCTTTTTTCATTTTTTTAAGGAGTTTTAGGTTTATATTATTAACTCGGATACCGTTATAAAGCTGAAATTTTATTTTCAAACGATTTTTGATGATTAAATCACAAATAGTTTCAGCACGATTTATATCTAAAGTAAAACAATCATCATTAAAATCAAAATTAATAAATCCGCGTTTGTACCAGTATTTAATTTCTTTGATAACGTTTTTGGGGCTTCTGGGACGAAAATTCTGGCCCATAGAAAGTCTGACAGAACAATAATTACAGCCGTAAGGACATCCTCTAGAGGTAATGATGGGAATAATTTTTGCTTCGTAGCAGGGATATTTTTTGAGATTAAAACTTTGATAATCAGGAAATGGAATATTGTCGAGTTGATGGATTGGTGGCGCAGGCGAATTAATTATTATTTGTTTTTTTTGTTTCCAAATTAAATTCGGAACTGTTGATAAATCTGGTTTTGCTTGAGACAGTTGATCTAGAAAGATAATGAAAGATGTTTCTGATTCTCCGTACATAGCATAATTTACTTTTGTTTCCTGAAGAATTTTTTCTTTGGTGGCTGAGACATGTGGGCCACCAAGAAGAATAGGTGTCTTGGTGAGTGATTGTACTTTTTTAATAGTTTGGTAAAGAAATTTATAGGCATAACTGAAGCCGGTGATACCGATAATATCGGGTTTAAAGGTGGATAATAATTGGGTAATTTGATCTGACCAGTTATTTTCGACACCACAGTCGATGATTTTTACTTGATGGTGATTTTTTTTGAGAACCGATGTTAGATAAGCAATTCCGACATGGGGGTGGATAGGAATACCCTTTTCAGTGCCAAACATTGATTTAATTTCGGGGATAATAAAAAGTATTTTCATTTTACTGAAGTCTCTGGGGTAATAACTGTTTTTTGTGAGGCAAAAAACTTATTAACATAATATCTTAAATTGGTTTTATAAAGCAGATGATAAGTTTCAAAAAGTTTTTTATCGGAAATGAAACGATTTTTTTGGACGATGGTTCTTTTTTTTAGAGTTTGGCGTAAATGAGATAAATTCCATAAAATACCGTGGTAAATATTTTTAGCTGATTTAAATTTTCCAGTACACAGTAAAAAAGTGGCCAAAGAAAACCAAAGAAAAACATGGATAGGTAATATTTTTAATAAATTTAGACCAGAGAGGTTTTTGATTAATGTTTGAACATAGTTTTTGGTGCCATGAAAACGAATCAGGTAGTTATTAAAATCTGGGTCGACAATGTTTTTGGTTGAAGAAAATTTATGAAAAACAATTGAATTTGGAACAAGAATGTTTTTGTAACCTTGGAGCCAGACTCTCCAGCCAAGATCGGTTTCTTCCATAAAAATGAAATAGTCGGAATCAAACATACCGGCATCAATGAAGGCTTGTCGGCGGATAAACATACCAGCCGATTTGGCAGCCAGAATATATTTGGTTTTATCGTATTGATGCTTATCGATTTCTCCATATTTAGCGATTGATTTTAGAAATCCAAGATTACTAAAGTACTCACCGACGTAGTCAATGTTTTTGGGTTGTTCCATCAATAAGAGTTTTGATTGAATGACTCCGATTTTGTTATTTTTGAAAAATGGCAAAGCTTTGTTAATCCAGTTTTTTTTAACTAAAGTGTCGTTATCTAAAAAAGCGATGATTTCCCCTTTTGAGTGTTTAAAGGCTAAATTTCTGGCCAGTGATGGACCCAGATTTTTTTTAAGATCAATAATTTTAATTTTTTTGGAGAGATAATGACGAAAATCCGATTTTATTTTGGAGATACTTTGATCAGAAGACCCATTGTCGGCAATAATAATTTCAATATTTTTATAAGTGTTGCTTAAAACTGACTCAAGACAATTTTTGAGGAGATGATAGCCATTGTAGTTAACTATAATTATGGAAACTAAAGGTATTTTATTCATATGATTTGACAGCAAAAATACCGAAGGCTTTTTTTGGGAAAAAATAGGTAAAAATTTGAAAAAAACCATTAATTAGATAAAAAAAAGCTTGAGGTTTAAATCGAATATTTTGGTAATATTGATTTTTAATCAAACTGTCAACTTGATTATTAGAAGTATAAAAAAACTTAAGACCACTGACTCCATGACAGACAAA
>JAHBAQ020000023.1 GCA_018500045.2 Candidatus Shapirobacteria bacterium
CATTACATAAATCTGCTTTAAAATCGTCTACATTGTAAAAAGATTTACCATTAGCATTAGAACCACAGATACCATCGGTGATACATTTGTAGATAGGATTAGTTCCACTCATACCGACAGATCGGCATTTTTCAGTATCATCCCTTTTACAACCATTATTCATTTCTTCTGTTCCGTTACAGGTCGACAATTTAGTCATACATTTACCACCAATACAGTTATTTGATTCGCAATCCAACGACAAAGTACAACCATCGTTTATTTTCGCCAATTTCTTTTTCTGATTACATTCAACAGTGATTCCCTCATTAACTCCTTTACACGCCCAGTGGAAAAAATTATTACTATCCAAAATAGCATTCTTTGAACTTACCGGTGTTCCCATTTCGCACAACTGTTCCTCCCCCCCATCAATATCTGTTAACAAGTCACCTGGTAATAAAACATCGCTTGACAAAGAGCCGCAGGAACCATCAGATTTCTTTTTAGCCGTACAAGTACTAGAATTATTTTCTTTATTAGTACCATTACAAACCCAAGAGAAAGTCTCTCCTTCTAAGTGAACCCCAATCACCCCACTCCCTACTCTTTTATTACACAAAGGACTCCTTTTTAAATCAGTTTCATCATAAAAAGATCGATTTTTCAAAGAATCATTACACTCCCCCTTAGTTACACATTGGCCATTAAAACAACTATCTGAACATTTTTGACCCACTTTCCAATTTCCATTATCACAAACCTCCACAAAACTTCCTGATTTATCAAAAGTACAAATCTTTGTCCCATGGGGGTCTTTAATCAGCCCTAATAAATTAAATCCCTTTTTAGGACAACTATTATTAGTAGGAACTGTCAAAGACTCTGATGTCCCTACCGAATTACTCAAAATACAACACACTTGTCCAGAACAATCTGTATCCGATAAAGTTTTACCCCCATCTGCCCGACACTGGGCCAACGATAAACAAGCCCCGCCATTGGCACTACACGATTTTTTCGCCACAGAAACAGATGGATCAGAAGTATTTATTTGTGCTGATTTGTTGTAACAATAAGGTGTAGATGAGCCGTTATATCCCCAAATACAACCAACTTTTGTGCACAAACCAGAATCCTTACACCCATTGCAATTAGAAAACGAACAAACATTATTATTTGATGCTACTGGTTTTGCTCCAATATCACATTCCTGTTTTACTAAATTACAATACCCTCTTATACACCAATCATTATCTTCACAATAACCACCATCATCATTTTTAGTTGCACAGGCCTGACTCTTAAAATCCCAGAAACAATTTGCATAACTCCGACAATCACCTTGATTAGTAAAATAACACCCAGAACTATCTACCGGCCTATTAATAGGACTCGCTTTAACTGATGCCGAACAAATTGCCGCCTTCCCTCCATTAATTCCTTCACATTGCCAATTATAACTTCCGTCCGAACCAGAAATATCTGTCCAATAAATTCCCCCTCTATTACACGCCTCAGAATCAAGAGGTCGAGACGTTAATGTTTTACCATCAAACAATGGATTACAAAGTCCATCTTCATCAATTTTCGGAACACAACAAACCCCAGGCCGACAAAAACTCGAATCACCGCCAATTTTTTCATTCGTACCACATATTGTCCGACAGCTACCACCTATTTTTGCGCAAGTATTAACATTGCATTTGCCCGTATTAGTGTTACATATACCATCACACTTTTCTCCTTCTCCTTTGTGTTCTCCATTAATCCACTTCTCAGAATAATAATCATTACCATCACGATCACAAACATAATATGTACCAGTTGCTGGAATACAAATTCTCATTCTCCCATCACTCGTACCAGCACATTTGCCACTTTCACATTGGCTATCATCGGTACACCCCAAACGATCAGATCTACCCGGATTACATAAACCCGTAACCGTATTACATCCTGTACCACACTTCCTTCCATTATTCCAAGACTCTTGGCTACCATTAACCCATTTTTCGGAATAATAATCATTACCATCACGATCACAAACATAATAAGTTCCAGTTATTGGAACACAAACTTTCATTCTTCCATCATTAGTGCCAGCACATTTACCACTCTGACACTCATTATCATTAGTACAGGTTTCTCTGTTTGGTTTAGTAACTGGAGTAATCGGATTTTTTTTACAACATTTTCCTGGACTACAATAACTATTACCGGTGCTATAAAACGACTCACCATTAGTACACGATGTTTTACAACTTCCACCACCAGCAATACAAGGATTATATAAAGCTTTACAATCAACTGTATTTCCACCATCAATTCCTTTACATTTCCAATTCAAAGTCCCATCACTACCCGTTTGATCACCACCATCCCAAGAAACACTTCCAGAAACACACTTATTATCAGGTACATCGGTTAAAGTATTACTATAAGTAACACACTTACCATCTATTTTAGTTGAATCAGGAATACAACAAACTTTACTTGATGTCTCACAATTGTAAGTTAAAACTGTCGTTCCTGATAATGAAGAAGAAATAGTACATTTCACTCCACCAACCATTCCCGGACCAGAAGCAACACAGGTACCACCTTTAGTAGTACACAAAGGAGCATCAGAAGCTGGAATTTTAGTTGGCGTAGGAGTTACGGTTGGAGTCGGTGTTTTAGTTGGAGCCTCAACTGTTTGTCCTGAACTACTAGATGCCGGTTTTATCGCACTACAATCGACATCACTTCCATTATTAGATCCATTACATTCCCATTGCCAAAAACCTTTACTAGCTTTATCATCAACCCATTTCAAACTACCACTACTGCATAAACCAGTTGTTGGTTTAGAATCATATTTTTTACCATCAGCACTACCACATTTACCATTAACCGGACTATTCTCTTTTTTCTTAGCTGAACATTTTTTATCAGCACCATTACCACAACCATTACATCGCCAATTATAGTCCCCACCAGAACCAGAAGAATCCAACCAAGTAACTGACCCTTTATCACAAAGATTTTTTGTTGGTTTAGAAGATACTGTGTCACCATTAGCACTACCACAATCACCATCATAACCTTTTGAACAACCATCTTTATTTGAATTACAACCGCAACTACAATCTCCTGTTAAAGTCCAAGTATACTTTAATAAAGTACTACCACTACTCACCGGCGATCCTTTACATTTATAAGTTGAGCCACCACTGCATTTAGTCGTCCCGGAAATATTAGCAGTACAGGCTGTAGTTGGTGGCGCTGCACTGCTCCGGTTCTCTTGATTCTGTTGAACCAATTTAGTCGCTACCGGTAAAGAAATAGCCGTCAGTAATACACCTAACAATAGAAATAACTGTATCGCACCTTTACTTTCAGAAAAAACTAAGAATTTCACTCTACTATATTTAAACAAATTTACTAATAGTAGAATACCCCCAAAACCACGTCAGTAAAATAAGAAACTTTATTCAATCTCTTTTGCTGCCACACAGTTAGCCACATATCCCCCATTTGCTCCAGTACAACTCCAATTAAAACTACCATCATCAGCTGCTTCATCAACCCACGAAAGTGAACCTGATTTACACAATAAGTAATCAGAAATAGGTACAGCTTTATAGCTTGAATTATTTGCATCACCACAACGACCGTCAACGGAACCACCATCAGTCTCAGCCAACTTTATTGCAGAACAAACATCTTGTGTCTCGTCAGTATCGCCTTCACACGACCAATCATAAACCCCATCATCACCGCTACTATCCGACCAAAATAAAACTCCACTATCACATAATCCATAAACTGGCCTTGAAGCATAATTTCCTCCATTAGCACTACCACAAGCTCCACTAGCTCCATCATCCTCTTCCATAACAAACTCATCAACCATCTCCGATTCAGCTGCTTTACTTCTATTCTCTTGATTTTTTTGAACTAACATAACTGACACCGGCAAAGCCACTAGTAAAAACATTCCTACAACTACACTAAAACCTTTATTTACAACGCCTTTCTGAAATAAAAATATATTCTTCATATTTATAAAACAAGTTAAACACCTTTCTTTGTCTTAGTCAATAAACCAAAATTTTACTTAAAGAAAATTCTTATCACATCCCCCACTGTTATTAACAGTATCAAACCTAAAAGCACCATCATCCCAATATTGTTCACCATTGTTTCTAATCGTGCATTAGCTCGCTTTTTGGTAAACATTTCGTAAATCACAAAAATAATTCTGCCACCGTCTAAAGCCGGAAAAGGCAACACATTTACCACCGCCAAATTGACCGACACAATTCCGAAAAAATGTATTACTGCTAAAATTCCTTGATTTTTATTTATAGCACTAGTTGCTTCATACATACCTATTGGACCACTAACATCTTTGGGAATATTTCCCATAAAAAATCCAGCTATCATTTTTGTCACTCCTCCAACAATTATTTTTCCCCAATAGTATCCTTCTTTAAAACCTGCCACTATTCCCTTATCCACCCTATACCAAGGCATTTTTTTCATTTCTGTACTGGAAATTGCCACCCCCATCGACCCTTCACCCTCCGGTGGATTATTCCTCACCTCTACCTCTACTTTTCTCATGTTACTTTTATCTTTATTCCCTATCTCCAATATTACTTTTCCGCCTTTATTTTTCCCCACCTCATCCATCAACTCATTCGTTTTTTTAATTTCTCTATCACTAACTCGATAAACCACATCATCTTCTTTAATCCCTGCTTTTTCCGCTGGAGAATTTGGCGAAATGCCAATAATTGACACTCTGTCCGTCTCTACCGGTACTCCCAAAATTGTATAGACCACACTAAAAATCACCACCGCCAACACCAAATTCATTATCACTCCACCCAACACAATCAACATTTTTTGCCACGGTTTTTTATATTCAAAAGACAGTTTTCTATTATCCTCTTTGCCTTCCTCTGTTGGGTCTTCGCCATAAAGTTTACAAAAACCACCAATCGGCAACCAATTCAAACTATAAACCGTCTCGCCTATTTTTTTACCCCAAATTTTCGGTGGCAAACCCAAACCAAACTCCTCCACTCTCACTCCTGTTTTTTTGGCAGCCATAAAATGGCCCCACTCATGAACCAATACTAATACTGACAACGCAACTATAAATATTACAAAATCCATGTCTCTATTATCTACGATCTAAGATCTAATATCTATGATCTAAATTTACCCCCGAATTTCCAACTCTTTTTTCCCCGACAAATCCTCTAATTTTTTAATAAATTCATCAGTTACTTTTTGTAATTCTGTCTCATCCTTTTTAAATTCATCTTCAGACACCGTTTTGTCCTGTTTAGCTTTCTGTAAACCATTTCTAAAATCAGCCCGAGCATCTCGAATCATTACCCTAGCTGCTTCCAGTTTTCTCCCTAACAATTTTACATAATCTTCCCTCTGTTCCACTGTCAACATCGGCAAACTCATTCTAATTATTTGACCATCAACTGCTGGTGTCATTCCCACATTAGCTGCCACAATTCCGTTAGCAATTTCTCGAATTAAAGTCTGATCCCAAGGCTGAAAAGTTAAACTTCTCACATCCGGTACTCCAATTGATCCCAACTCAATCAGTTTCATTTTTTGACCACCATAAACTGTTACCACTACATTCTCAATTAATCCTGGAGTTGCTCGACCGGTTCTTATCGAAGCGATATCGTTAACAAACAACAAAACTATTTTGTCCATCCGGACTCGTACATCTGAAAAATTTATCATAAATTAATCTTATTATACCAAAGACCAAACTACTTCCTTACCGAACAATTTACTGTTTTACCACCATATTTTCCCACACATTTCCACTTATACCGACTTGACGAATCAGACACTCTACTAACAGTTCCACTCAGACAAGTATTTCTTTTACTACCACATTTTCCCTCGATCTTTTTGTTCAAAGTGCAATTGACATTCTTTCCACTATTAGCCCCGATACATTTCCATCGATATTCATTCTTAGTATCCGGTAAAGCTTCATCATTAGGTTTACCGCTAATACACACATTTCTTTTATCCCCACACTTACCCGTCACAGCATTATTTAAATCATTATTTTGTTTTACCGTAATAAGTAAATTATTGTTTTTTGAACAATCAATAATATCCATCGACGAATTACTCCATACTATATTAGAATCACTCACTGATCCTTTTTCACACTCAAAAGATATCCTTGATTTTCCCCCAGTCTTAGCTCCAAAAGTCAAAACCACCAAATCACCTGCCACCACCTTAGAATTTAACGCATCTCCCGAAAAACAAGTGAAAGTTAAATTACCATTACCAAAATCCTTATTAATAGCACAATCATCACCTGATTGATTAAATACTACTGAATCTGATTTTTTTACCGATAACAAAGATAATATTGATTTGTCGTAATTAATCACCCCATCAACTCCATCAACCCGATAACTACCAGAATTAACCCGGGCTGTCACTGTAAATTTCTCACCCACAGCATATGCCGTTTTATTTGCAACCAAAGACAAAAACGCTCCGGTCGATCCAACACTGTATGCTGTACTAGTTGCTGTATTAGTCGGACCGGCGCTAACTTTACTAGAACTCATTTGGAAAAATAACAACACCAACAATCCACTCAAAGCCAACATATGTTTTACATTTAATCCAGACAATTTTAAGAATTTCATTAACTTCATCATATTCCAAATAAACTCAATCTGTCAATATTCTCAACCAAAAACCTCCCCGAAACATCGGAGAGGTTTTATTTTTTTTAAGACTTCCGCCCTATTTATATTTCAAATCTAGCAAATCTGGTCAATTTCATATTTTCCCCAAATTTAACTACTAATCCCTTAATTTTTTCTTCAATTGTAGTTGAACCGTCTTTAATAAACTCTTGTTTCAAAAGTTCATCAACATTTTCTGGATTCATAGCTGCAATCTGCAAACAGATATCTTTAGTTAATTCCACAAAATCTTCGTGTTTAGCCACAAAATCAGTTTCGCAAAGTAACTCTACCATTACTCCGATTTTACCGGTTGAATGAGTGTAAGTAGCTACTCTACCCTGGTGAGTTTCTCTCTCAGTTTTGGTTTCGGCTTTTTTAAGTCCTTTGGCTTTCAAAATCTCTTTAGCTTTCTTTTCATCCCCCTCAGCTTCTTCCAAAGCTGCTTTGATTTCCATAATTCCCAAACCAGTCTCATTTCGAATTTTCTTAACTAATTCAATTATTTTATTGTTATCCATAGTTTTTACTTTTAACTTTATAACTTTCAAACTTTTAATTTATTTAGTTCCTGCTGCTTTTATAGCTCGACCAATTTCTTCTACAATCAAATTTACACTCTTCGAAGAATCATCGTTAGCTGGGATAGCAAAATCAACTTTATAAGGGTTAGCATCAGTATCACTAATAGCTACTACTTTAATTTTTCTTAATTTTGCTTCTTTAACTGCAGTTTTTTCTACTCCAGCGTCAACTACAAAAAGAACATCAAAAAGTTTATCTAAACTAGTCAAACCACCTACGATTTTTTCTAATCTAGTCACTTCTTTGTTCATATCTGAAAGTTCTTTTTTAGTGCTTTCAGTGAATCTGCCTTTTTCTAAACCATCTTTAAGATCGTTTAATTTTTTAATATCTTTTTTAATTTGATCCCAGTTAGTAATAGTACCGCCTAACCATCTATCAGTTACATAAGGGACTCCTGCACTCATAGCGACTCTTCGAACTACTTCACGAGCCTGTCTTTTGGTACCCACCATAACTATTTGTTTATTATTTCTCTTTTGGTTATAGATATAGTTACAAGCTTTTTCTAAACCTTCCATCGTTTTAATTAAGTCAATGACTTCAATTCCATCTTTCTTTCCATAAATAAAATCACGAGCTTTAGGATTAGTTTTAGAAATTTTGTGACCCAAATGACTACCAGCGTTTAATAAATCTTTTAAACCAATGGTAACGTTATATTTCTTATCTTCTTTAACCACTTCTTTCTTTTCCTCAATTCTAGCCTCTTCAACTTTTTTCAAAGCTTCCTTATCTTGTTTCAACTTTTCATTCATCTTCTTGATGTTCTCGGCTGAAATCTTACTTTGATTTTTTGCTTTAACCACCAATGCTTTTTTAACCAAAGATTTACCGCTTCGGTTGACGGTTTTAGTGATGACTTTTTTGGCTTCTGCCATAAAAATTGTATTCCGATTTTACGGAATCCTCCTTACTAAACCTCTGACACCGGGTTTTTACCCCAGGATTCTTGTGTCGGGTTCAAATTTTTAATTGAAGAATTATAGCATACA
>JAHBAQ020000081.1 GCA_018500045.2 Candidatus Shapirobacteria bacterium
AGATGTGTATAAGAGACAGGTTTTACCCCCTTGTTTTTTTACTAGATAACTGGCACCTTCGTCTGGAGCAATAATTTCTAGTTTTTGTCGAGGATTAATTTTCTGAGCGTAATGGATAAGTTCATCGCCCAGAGAAATATTTTCAATGGGCAAATTCTCAAAAACAAATTTACCAGGTTTTTTTAAAAAGTGGCAGTCAAAGGTAATCAATTTTTGACAACCAAGGGTATGAAATAATTTGCAAATTTCTTGTGCGCTAGCTGCCTCGCCTTCTAAAAAATATTTATCTTGTCTGGCATAGGGTAGATAGGGAACAATTAAAACAGGTCGGATCTTTTCTTTTTTTAAAAGACCTAGGATGAGAATTAATTCAACAAGGGAATTGTTTTGATTGGGATAAAGTCTATGACATAAGAAAACCTTTTGACCACGGAGTTTGACTAAATTGGGAATAAAAACATGGCTATCACCGTCCGGAAAACAACCGATGTTAATGTTGGGTGTTAAAAGATCTTTAAAATTGGGTGAAACTAAAATTTTTTTCATGGTTTTTGATTATTTTTTACAAACAAGAGTATAGTGAGGATAAAAAAATATCCTTTTCTGCTGGGTAGAAATTATTTTAAATCCAAGTTTTTCTAGCGCATTTTTAACCTCGGTCATTGCGAGTTCGTGGCCGGCCTGTCCTGCAAAAATAAAATCATGAAGTTTGTTAAATTTGGATAAAATGAAGTTTTCTGCGTTGATATCCTTTAAAATTAATTTCGCTCCTGGTTGCATGCCAGCGTAGATGTTTTGGAGGAATTTCCATTGATTTTTAGGTGGAACGTGATGCAAAACGTCAATAAGAAATATATAATCAAATCGATAGATTTCATGCGGAAGGATCAAACCATCAAAAACATGCAAAAAAGGCGACTCATTCTGGTTAGTATTGTCAAGCAAGGAAAAGGCATTGTCAATTAGGCTTTGTGAAATTTCTATTCCGCCCAGAAGGCGGGGGTCTTTGAATTCAGCGACCAAAGAAAGGAACATACCGCTACCGCAACCAATATCAAAAACGGCGGCTTGAGCGGGCAGCATTTCTAAAAGTTCCCCAAAGGGACAAATGTAAGGTCGATAGGCAATTTTTAATTTATCCAAAAAGTTAGCCCGGGCAGGAACCTTCGTTAGCATAAATCTGGATAATTTTTTATTAGATAAATTTATTTCCATAAAGTTATTTTTTGCAGAACCTGGCTAATTTAGTCAGAACATGAAAGAAAATATTGGTTTTACGATTAGTGGCAGTTGCTTTCTTCAAGCTTTCCATAAATAACCTGGGATTGGAACAATCGATATTGTGCATAAGTGTCTTGCCATATTCAGAAAGAAAATGAGCGTCACTGCCAGAAATTCTAATTTTTTCTCTTTGTTTGGCATAATTTTCAGCCTGCTTGTTATCGGCTCCCCAAATGGTTCGTCCATTAAAAGTTTCAATAATGTCGAAAGAATCAATATTCTTTAGGATGTTTTTTAGAGGAAGCTTTTTGCTGCGCAATCTGTCAAAGGGGTGGGGCAGGATAGCTAAGCCGCCCTGTTTTTTTATTGCTTGAATAGTTTCTGATAGGGATAAGCCCGCGTTTATTTTTGTATGTAAAAAAAGTCCAATAATTTCTCCTTCGGTAGTGGATATTTCTTCGCCAATAACAACCTTGAGCCAAGCGGGAGCATTTTGTTTAAGCTCTTGAGCGCCAGTAATTTCGTTATGATCAGTCAAAGCGATTCCGTCAATGCCATTTTTTTGACATTGTTGAATAATTTTCTCTGGGGTTGCCCAGCTTTCCTGAGAAAAACAGCTGTGACAATGGAATTCAAATCGGGAAGAGAGCATAGGGGCTAAAATAAAATAATTAAACCAAAAGCTAATATCCAAAGAAGTGTATTGAGGAGAATTGGCCGATCAGTCAAGAAGACTTTAGTGGGATTTTCACCAGCAGATTGAGTGTAAATAATTTGAAAAAAACGACAAACACCAAAGACCACAAAGGGAATAGTATAAATCAGGCCCGTAGTTTGAAAATGATTAATAGTATTCTGGTCGATAGTATACAGAGTATAGCTTGTAATGGTTATGCCGGCAGCGAGACCTAGGAGTTGGTTGAGAAAATTATGCTCATAGAAAGAAAGAATGCTTCTGGTTTTTTCCGAGTCACTTTTGAGATTGTTGATTTCACTTTTTCTTTTACCAAAACCCAGAAATAAGGCTCCGAAAAAAGTACATAAAATAATCCAAGGAGAAAGAAGGATATTGGTTGCAATTGCGCCGGATAATATTCTTAAAACAAAACCAATGGCAATTAGCATAACATCAATAACGGGAACATATTTTAGCCATTTAGAGTAAAGCAAATTCATGAATAAATAAAGGACTAAAATGAGGAAGATTTTAAGACTAATAAAGCTAGCTAGACCTAAGCC
>JAHBAQ020000099.1 GCA_018500045.2 Candidatus Shapirobacteria bacterium
AGATGTGTATAAGAGACAGGATAAAACTTATCTGGCCCAAAATCAAAAACAAATTTACGTCTTGACTCGGTCAATAAAAATCGTTTTAATGTATATCTGTTACATACATTTAAAACGATTTATGAAAAAAATATTTCTAAGTTTAGCCATAATTATTGCTGTTAGCAGTTTTTCTTTTCTCTTAACTAGAGCCTACTTTTCCGACAGAAAAATTAGTTCTGGTAATAAATTTACCGTTGGTACTCTTGACTTACAGGTTGGTGATTCTCAAAACAAACAGGTCGAACCTTTTATTATTTCTGATTTGGGAACGGGAAAAATTGCCGGCCAAAAAGTTTGGAAAGTTAAAAATACCGGTACTTTATCAGGTAATTTTATTACTGAACTTTCAAATATTTCAAATAATGAAAATGGTTGTAATAACCCAGAAAGCGAAGTTGATCAAACTTGCGATAATCCCGGAATTGGGCAGGGCGATCTTGGTAAGCTAATCAGCGTTAATTTGTACATAGATAATAATCTCAAAACTACCTTTCCTCTAACCGAGGCGGGTATTACTACTTTAAACAATTATTGGTCTGCCAATAAAATTACTTTAAATCCCAGTCAGGAATCAGAGCTCAAAATTGAATGGTTTGAGACTGGTGACTACGGTAATGAAATTCAAAGTGATAGTTTAGGTTTCGACTTAAACTTCAATCTTCAACAAGCTATAAATTAATCTATGGATTCGTTTTTAAAATTTTTAAAATGGATTTTGGTTTTAGTCTTTAGTTTTTTAGCTCTTTTTTTTCTTTTATCCCAATTAAACCTACCTGGCAGTTACAAAGTCTTTTTAGTCCAGTCAGGTTCAATGTCACCAACTCTCAACACTGGTGATGTGGTAATTATCAAACCGGTTTCTCAATATCGTTCTGATGATATTATCACCTTTAATTCCAACCAAAACTTTACCATTACCCATCGAATTATAAAAGATATCGACGGTTCATTTACCACCAAAGGCGATGCGAATCCTGTTTCTGATCAAAACACCATCAGCACTTCAGATATTCTCGGAAAAGTTTTTTTTACTATTCCAAAAATTGGCTATTTCATAATGTTTGTCAAAAGTCTTCCTGGCCTAATTACCCTTATTATTATTCCTTCCACAATGATCATTTATCAAGAGTTTTTGGAGATAAAAAAGAATTTTAAAAAGTCCATCTCCAATTAGTTTTATGTTGCGATTTTTGTTTTTGATTTTAGTTTTTTCTCTAATGTTAATTAAGCCAACTAACGCTGATTTTGTTTCCCGTAAATCCATACAGAATAATCAATTTACCGCTACTACCCTAGATTTTTCTAGATTAAAAACCACTAACGAATCAAATCTTGAAACATTATTTAATATTGACCAACTTTTACCCGGTGGTTATCAGGTCAACACTCTAAGAATAAAAAATCAAGGTCAATCCGAATTAAAATATAATATTTCTTTTCAGAAAATTTCTGGCGACGATAATTTTTGTCGTCATCTACAAATCAATTTATCCAAAAATAATCAAATTTTTTATCAGGGATACCTGGTCGATCTTAATCTTAATGATTCTTTTTCAAAGAATTTAAATTTTACTGACTGGCTAATCACTCTCAGTCTTGATCAAAATTATTTATCCAACCAAAAATCAAGTTGTCAATTTAATCTTATAATTCTAGGTTTTAACCAGGATATTAATCAAAAATCAGGATTTGAATATCAACAGATAATATCCAATAATATTTTTTCAAATTAAATTAATTAAAAACTCTATTTTTCTTATATACTTATACTGTGAAACGTCATTGGTCCCATTTTTTTATACCCAAAAAAGAAAATAATTTTCGCGCCACCATTCTTAAAAATGGCTTTCTGGCCTTACTAATCGGTGTTTATCTTCTTAATCAGGCATTTATTAAATATCTTAGTTTGGTCAAACCCGGTGTTTTAGGTTATTCCTCAGAAATTACCGCTCAAAAAGTTTTTGATCAAACCAACAGTCAAAGAACTGCTCTTGGTTTGACTGCTCTAAAATACAACTCAGTTTTATCCCAGTCAGCCACCAAAAAAGCTCAGGATATGTTTGCCAGTGGTTATTGGGCTCATAATTCACCCACAGGTACTACTCCTTGGGATTTTTTTAAAGCCGTTGGTTATCAATATTCCGTCGCTGGTGAGAACTTAGCCCGTGATTTTTACGACACAGACTCACTTATGAAAGCTTGGATGAATTCTCCTACTCACAAAGCCAATATTATCAATTCCAAATATCAGGAAATTGGTATTGGTGTTGTTAACGGTACACTTGGTGGTGTTAAAACCACTTTAGTAGTTCAACATTTTGGTACACCAGTTGTCGCTATTACCGAATCAAAAAAAACTGAAACCAAAAAACCGGTAATTTCCGAAGAAATTGTTATTAATGATGAACAAAATAAACCTGCTGATATTAATAATCAAACATTAGAAACCCAAGTTTTATCACAAGCCCAACAAAATTATCTTAATCCTCTAACTCTTAATAAAATTTTTGGTCTTATTATTTTTGGTCTTATTATTACTGTTCTTTTTATCGACGGTTATATCACTCTCAAACACGGAGTTCACCGTATGACCGGTTCAAATATCGGCCACATCGGTTTTTTAATTGTTATTCTTTTATTTATTCTTTATCAACAACAGGGGGTAATTTTTTAAAACTATGATTATTCCTAAAGAAGTTCGTCAAAAACCTTTAGAATACCTTATTTTGGGTATTATTTTCTTCATTGGCTTAATTCTTTATTTCTTTGCTCCATTCGATGCTCACGGCAAAAGAATTATCGTCTATCTTATGGCCGCCAATTATTTTTTTTGGAGCCTCTATCATCATTACAAACGTGGCGACCTAAGTCTCTCTATCATCGTGGAATACTTAATTATTGCTCTTCTTGGAATCACCTTGCTCACTTTATCGTTTTTTTGATCTGTTCCATCTGCCACTGTTTGATTTTTTTTGGATCACCTGAAACCAAGACTTCTGGCACTGTTTTTCCCATAAAATCCCTTGGTCTAGTATATTGTGGATATTCAATTGTTCTTATTTTTTTGCCATCAATTTCACTTTCAGACCAACTTTCAGCCCGACTTGACTCATCTTTTCCTAATACTCCAGGAATTAATCTTGATATAGAGTCAATTACGACCATTGCTGGTAATTCTCCACCGGTCAAGACATAATCACCAATCGATATTTCTTCATCAACCATATAATCACTGATTCTTTGATCAAATCCTTCATAATGACCAGCTAATATTACTAAATTTTCTAATTTCGACAATTCCTCTGCTTTGGCCTGATCAAATTTTTTTCCTCTCGCCGACATCATAATTACTCGTGTTTTATCTAAGCCCTGCCCTGTCAAGGGAAGGGTTTGGGAAGGGTTTGATTCTAAAATTTTTGTCAATGCATTATAAACCGGTTCCGGTCTAATCAACATCCCTACATCTCCTCCAAATGGTTTGTCATCTACCGAACCATAATTATCAATTGCCCAGTCGCGCAAATTATGGGTTTTAATTTCAATTAAATTATTTTTTATCGCCCTCTTAATAATACTTTCCTCAAAAGGGGATTCAAACATTTTTGGAAACAATGTTATAACATCTATCTTCACACGGCTATTTTACCATTTTTAGGTTATACTCTCTTTATATGACAACAAAAAATCAAAAATCCGTTGCTGTGATCGTCATTCCTACTTATAACGAAGCTGATAATATTGGTCGAATGATTGATTATCTTAATACAAAAACTTTTGTTGATATTGAAAATAAAAAAGAAGGTTTAACTCAAGACTGGGATATGAAAATTTTAGTTGTCGACGGAAATTCACCAGACGGTACCGGAAAAGTTGTCGAAAAACAAGCCAAAAAATACCCTAATACCTTTTTATACACTGAAACCAGTAAAGACGGTATTGGTGCTGCTTATCTCAAAGGTTTCAAATATGCAATGGAACATCTCAAGGCTGATTTCGTTTTTGAATTCGACGGCGACTTTCAACATCCTCCGGAAACTATCCCGGTCATGTTAAAAGCTATGGAAGATGGTTACGATTATGTTATCGGTTCTCGAAAAATCAAAGGTGGTTCCAATCCAAAAGGGTGGGGTTTCAAGCGGGTCTTTTTCTCTGAAGTTGGTGGTCTCACTGCTCGTTTTATGATGTTTTTCCCTTTCAAAAATTTTTTCAAAGTTACTGATCCTACCACTGGTCTCAAAGTTACTCGAGTCAAAGGTTTTGTCGACAAAATGGATATGGATTATAGTCATCTTTTAACTCGTAGTTTTGGTTACAAACTTCAACTTCTTTTCGAAACTCTCAAAATGGGAGCCAAGTTTAAAGAAGTCCCTCTTCAGTTTCACGTTCGTAATGCCGGCGAATCCAAAATTGAATCCAAAACCGCCAAAGATATTTTCCGGGTTGCCTTCTTGCTTCGTTGGCAAGATGAATTTACCCAAAAATTCCTAAAATTCGGCACTGTTGGTTTTGTTGGTTATTTAGTTAATGCTACTTTCTTA
>JAHBAQ020000035.1 GCA_018500045.2 Candidatus Shapirobacteria bacterium
GAAATAATTCACTCAACTGGCGGCGGAATTACATCATATATTGACAAGCTTAAGGAGGACAATGTCTACGATGAAACACGTGCAAATAAAATTAACTCACTTTTAGCAAATTATTGGAATCACGATGATTCTACCGCTAAAGTTAGTAGAGAGGAATTTCAACCGGGAGATTTGAGGTTAATTGTTAAAAATTTTTTTGAGGCTATCGAAATAATATAAACGATCAAAAAAATATTTATTTAAATTGTAAAACTGAAACCTTATTGGTTGATTTCGGAGAAGACTAAAATGAATAACAATAATACAGCAGAAGAATTTTCAGATAATCCCATAGTTTTAATGAAAGAAGGCATAAATAAGATTAAAAGATGGAAAAGAACTTTAAATACTCCGACAAACTCAGGTGATTATATTTTTACATATGGAATATTAGAATTTAATTCTAAAAATGGTTTATTCAAATATAAAAACAAAAAATCAATAACCATGTTTGAGGATAAAGACCCATATAAAATTATGTACCTACTGTTTTCGAATCACGGAACAGAAATAGAATATAAACTAATTGCAGAAAAAATCGGTCTTAAATTCTCGACTCAAAAAGAACAAAAAACAGCAAAAGGAAAAATAAGACAAACATTTAAAAACACAAGACGAATACTTAAAATTAATTCAAGAACAAATCCTGAAGGCAACCCTTTTATAATGACTGGTAACGGAGTCAAGCTCGCTTTTCTAAATGAATAGCTTTTACACCTCTTTACACCTTTATACACCGATAAATACTTTTGACCACTCCACACAGGCTAATTTATAGTCTGTGTAATATGGAAGTACAAACAAAAATTCAAACAACCCAAGTCAGTATCAATGACTTAATTTCTCCTGATTACAATCCTCGTCACTGGACACAAGACCAAATCAAAAATCTCAAAGAAAGTATTAGACGATTTGGTTTAGTTGATCCCATAATTGTTAATTCAGCCACTGAAAGAAAGAATATTGTCATCGGTGGAAATTTTAGACTGAATATTGCCAAACAATTAGGTTTTAAAGAAGTTCCTGTTATTTACGTAAATATTCCCGATATTGAAAAAGAAAAGGAATTAAATCTTAGATTAAACCGCAATACAGGCGAATGGGATTTTGAACTTCTTAAAAATTTTGATATTGAACTATTGATGGACATTGGTTTTAATAATGATGATCTATCAAAAATTTGGGATGAAAATTTGGAAACTGAGGATGATGATTTTGATACTCAAAAAGAATTAGAAAAAATTAAAGAACCAAAGACTAAAACGGGCGACATTATTAAGTTAGGGGATCATTTGCTTGTTTGTGGCGATAGTACCGATCCAAAAGTAATTGAAAGATTATCAAAAGAAAAGGTTATCGACATGATTTATAGCGACCCTCCATACAATATTAATCTTGATTACAACAAAGGAATCGGAGGCAAAGGAAAATATGGCGGTCAAACAAATGATAATAAAAGTGAAACTGAATACTTAGAATTTCTAAGAAAAACTCTTCAAAATGGATTATCAATTTCCAAACCAGATTGTCATGTATTTTATTGGAATGACGAAAACCATATTGGTTTAATTCAGGGATTATTTAAAGAAATAGGAATTGAAAATAAAAGAACTTGTTTATGGATTAAAAATGGCTTTTCTCCCACACCCAATAATGCCTTTAATAAAAGTTACGAAGCCTGTGTTTATGGAACCATTGGTAAACCATATATTTCCGATTCTTTAAAAAATTTAAATGAAATTATGAATAAAGAAGTTGGATCAGGCAATCGAACCATTGATGACATTTTAGACCTCTTAAACATTTGGTTAGTTAAAAGATTGCCCGGTGGAGAATACGAACATCCAACCGAAAAGAGTCCGACACTCCACGAAAAAGCCCTAAGACGATGCACTAAAATTGGCGATACAGTTTTGGATTTATTCGGCGGATCTGGTTCTACTTTAATTGCTTGCGAACAGTTAAAACGAAAATGTTTGATGATTGAATATGAACCGATATTTTGTGACTTAATAGTTTCTCGTTATACAAAATTAACAGGCCAGGAGGCTAAATATGTCAATTAAATATGGAGACATTATTGAGCTGGGAGACCATCAACTCATATGTGGAAGTTGTACTGACCCAGAAATAATTAAAAAATTAGTTGGTGATCGAAAAATAAGTTTAATAACCACCGATCCACCATATGGAGTTGATTATGTTGAAAGCAAAAAGGGGATGAACAACTCAAAATTTAAACATAAAACAATCGCTAACGATCAGATTCAATCAGAGCAGTTATATCAACAATTTACTCAAGAATGGTTAAAACAAATCAAACCATTTTTGTCTCCAAAAAATTCATACTACATTTTTAATTCAGATAAAATGCTATTTGCTCTCAAAAATGCTCTTGATTTATCAAATTTCAGATTTAGTCAATTAATTATATGGCTTAAAAATCACTCTGTTGTCGGAAGAATGGATTACCTACTCCAACACGAATTAATCGTTTATGGGTGGTTTGGTACTCATCATTTTTATAAAAGTAAAGATAAAAGCATTTTGTTCTTTCCTAAACCAAGTAAAAGTACCCTGCATCCAACCATGAAACCAGTTTCTTTGATTAGACATTTAATTCTCAACAGCAGTCAAATAGGAGATTATGTTTTTGATGGTTTTGGTGGGTCGGGAACTACCTTAATCGCTTGTGAACAAACTAAAAGAAAATGTCTGACGGTAGAACTTGATCCAACGTATTGCCAAACAATGGTTAATCGTTATCAGAAAATGATCAAATTATGAAAAGTATAAGTGAAAAACAGCTATTACTAGATCAACTAAAAAAAACTCCCATTATTCAAATTGCCTGTGAAAAAACTGGAATAGGGAGATCGACATATTACCATTGGATTGCAAAAGATCCAGAATTTAAAAAGCAATCAGAAAAAGCCGTTAGAAAAGGAACTCTTCTAGTTAATGACTGTCTCTTATACACATCT
>JAHBAQ020000053.1 GCA_018500045.2 Candidatus Shapirobacteria bacterium
GATCCAATCGGCCAAACTATTCGTGTTAATAAAATGGATTTTAAAATCATCGGCCTCACTGCTGCCAAGGGCGGCTCGGGATTCAGCAATCAGGATGATGTGATTTATGTTCCCATAACTACTGCTCAACACTATTTATCCGGCAACCAATACTTAAGCAATATCAGCATAGCTTCTAGCGATCAAGCTTCCATGAGTTCCGTCCAGGAACAAATTTCTACCCTGCTTCTTTCTCGTCATAAAATTTCCGATGCGAATAACGCTGATTTTAATATCATGAACCAAAACGACATTATTGCTACCGCTACCAGCATCACCGGAACATTTACTATGCTGCTTTCTTCCATTGCCGCCATTTCGCTTTTGGTCGGCGGCATTGGTATTATGAATATGATGCTCACCACCGTTACAGAAAGAACACGGGAAATCGGACTTAGAAAAGCCGTGGGTATGCGAAAACTTTACATTAATCTGCAATTTTTGGCTGAAGCTATTCTCCTAACTTTTATCGGCGGCATTATGGGAGTTATTTTGGGTTGGATCACGTCTTTAGTGGTGACTCATTTTGTGAGCGCTCTGACCACCAGCATTTCATTATCTTCGGTACTGATGGCTTTTGGAGTATCTGCTGGAGTTGGAATTATTTTTGGTTTTTATCCTGCCCGCAGAGCTGCAAACTTAAGTCCAATAGAAGCTCTGAGATATGAATAAAATGTTTTAAAAAGTTAGAAAAAACAAAAAAGGAGCGGCTGATATTCAGCGGCTCCTGTTTTTTTAGAACTCGTCCGATGCGACCCTGGGGATGAAGAGGGGGTCAACAGACCCAGGTTAGGCTATCCACAGGTAAGGTGGTAGACAGCTTATCCCATCGAACGAGTGATTTTTAGTTTCCGAAGAGACTTCAGGCAAGCGGCGTCCCGTCGCCATGGAGGATTCAAGTCTCTTCGGATCGGCTCGCAGCCCTTTGAGTGTAGACGGACCTGCTGCCTGATTATGGTTCAAAAAGAACGATAAAAACTTTGAAATTATTCAAAACTTTTATCCCTCATCTTGAAATATATTTATAGCAAGAATATTTCTTTTTGTCAAATAAAAAAAGCCCAAGGAGGAACGGAGGTTGCCCTGGGCTTTTTGGTGTTTTACGTCTCAGGCGAGAACACACGCATGCGTGTGTGGCTAGCGACGACCATCCCGCACTCAGCGCTGGATGGATTTTACTAGGCCGGGCACTAAAGATCGCGACATGCATACTCCCCGAAGAGAAGTATCGTCACGAAAAGTGCCTTCCTTCGGCCGTCGAGTTGGACGGCCTTCCTCAGAACCCCCGGGGGCCCCGTGGCCCTCCGGGGGGAGGGTGGTACTTCTTCGACGTTAGTAGGACCGCTATCGCTTACGCGATCTGGTTAAGACCAGTGGATCCCCGTCGATGAATTGTTCCGAAGTTGTCTTTAAGTCCCTTTTTGTTCGCATGAAAACGAAAAATTGGGACTAGGCTAGGACAAATCCGGATTGGAACGAGTAGTACACCTTTTCTCTCCTTTCTTCTCCTAGCTGCAATAGCCAGGAGATTGATAAAGAACTCTCCCAATCAGACAACCAATAATGATATCACGAATAAAGAAAAAAGTCAAGTGCTCAAAAAGCACCTTTTAAAACACAACAAAAAAAACCCTTTAAAAAGGGCATTTTACCACAAAAAGGCTTGACATTTAACTTAAATTCCTAACAAAGTTCCGAGATAGGGATTCGAACCCCAATAAACAGGACCAGAACCTGTTGTCCTACCATTAGACGATCTCGGAATATTTATCAATAATTTTCTTTTTTTCTCCTGCTCCGCTGTAGCTTTTTAAATATTTCTCCCTTTCTCTTGCTAATCTGTAGTCGGGATATTGTTCTGTGTATATTAATTTCCATGGTCTATGTGCCTTAGTTGATTTTGTTTTTCCCAAATTATGTTCAGTAATTCTTTTTTGCGCATTAGCTGAAATACCTACATAGTATCTATCAAAATTTTCACTTTTAAGAATATACAACTCCATAAAAAAATAGCTGGGACCAGCCTGCCCGCGGCTGCGCCTTGGACGCGGCCAGGGAACCTGTTGTCCTACCATTAGACGATCTCGGAATATTTATTATAGACTCAATATATCTCAATTTACCCCAGAAGGAGGATAAAATCAAGCCTAAATTTAAGCAGTATTGAGTTTATTGCCTTAACCTGGTAAACTAGATTTACTTAAAAATATGGAAAATAATTCCTCCCGCCGTTTTTCAGAAAAAATCATCATCAACCTGGCCAGGTTTTTCTTTCTGGCTCTGTTAGTTTTTATCTTTTTCTGGTTTCAGGGCGGAAAAATTATTGAAGAAAAAATCAAGGAAATCACCGGTACACCCATAGAACAAATAACCGCACCGGCTTTGCCGCCCGCTGAAGGACCAAGGGAAATGATCTATACCTGGAAGTATGCCGGGAAAAGTTACACCTTAAACCAAACTTTGTACGATTCTTTCTATATTTTTTACACCCGACAACCTAAAGTTTTTAGTTACTCTGGCAAGGAACTGCCGAAAAATTGGGAAGAAAAATATTTTGCCCAGTTTTTGAGCCAACCAGCGGAAGACAAGACGTTGAC
>JAHBAQ020000002.1 GCA_018500045.2 Candidatus Shapirobacteria bacterium
GAATATTTTTTGATTAAATTAAAAACAGTAACGAAAAATTTAACTACCTGAGCTACTGAAGTATCAAATAAAATGACAAAACCAACAATAAAACAAAAAGTAAAAATTAAACTGCTGGGAGCCCGACCAAAAAGGGAAATTAATTGATCAGAAAAGAAAATACCAGCAATCCCTTGGTGAAAAAGACTAATCATAGAAATGAACATAATTAAAAAACCCAAAAAGACATTTAAGTCCTTAAGAGGGGTTTTAATTTTGGCAAACAAAAAAGAGGCTAAGAAAAGTAAAAAAGAAATTAAAATTGCTCCAAAACCAAAATATTTGACAAGGAATTCATTGATTAAACTAGGAATTGGACCTGTTTTAAGAAAGGAGAAGATAGAAACTACAGTTAAAATTAAGAAAAAGATAAATAAAATAGTTTGGGTAGTTTCCGGTTTAAGTTTTAAACTCGGAAGAACATGTTTCTTTTTTCGACCACGTTTAGCCATAAAACTAGTATACAGTTTTAGTAGCTTTGTGCAAACAACCAACGATGTTTTGATGGTTTACCACAATAAACACAAACTCCATTTTCTTCTGGTTGGCCATCAGGCAGACAACGAGTGGTGGCTTTAGTATCTTGTTTAATTTCTGCCTCACATTCGGAACTTTCGCACCAATGAGCCGAAACAAATCCCCGAGTAGTAGACATAACTTTTTTAAATTCATCGTAAGAATCAACAGTGAAAGTATTATCTTGAGTGAATTTTTTGTGTTTTTCCAAAAGACTATTTTGAATATCGACAAGAAGTTTGTTTAAGACTGAATCTAATTCAGAAACAGAAATGGTTTGTTTTTCGAGAGTGTCGCGACGAAGTAAAACCAAAGAATTAGCATCAGCTTCCCGGTCACCAATTTCAATTCGGACCGGAACACCTTTCATTTCCCATTTATTAAATTTGAAACCAGCAGTTTCACCTTCGAGGTCATCGATTTGACAACGATATTTAGTTTTTAGGTCAACAAAAATTTTTTCAGCTAAAGTTTTGGCTTTGGTATGACCTGGAATAGGGATAACAACAACTTGAATTGGAGCGACTTGGGGAGGGAAAACTAAACCATTGTCATCACCGTGGACCATTATTAAACCACCAATAGAACGAGTCGACATTCCCCAACTGTTTTGATAGGGATAAAGTTTTTGGCCATTTTGATCTTGAACTGACCAGTCAAAAGATTTGGCAAAATTTTGACTTAAATCATGAGAAGTGCCAGCTTGAAGAGCTTTGCCGTTAGGCATAAGGGCTTCAATACAATAAGTTTTGCCAGCACCGGCAAATTTTTCTGAATTACTTTTGACCCCCGTAATACCGTAAATTGCCAATAAATCGTTATAAGTTTTTTTGTAAAGATTTAAAGCCCATTGAATCATTTCTTGATTTTCGGCATCAGTGGCATGAGCACAGTGACCTTCTTGCCATAAAAATTCGGAAGTGCGCAAAAAGAGATAGGTGCGCTGTTCCCAACGAACAACGTTACACCATTGATTCATCATAACGGGCAAATCACGCCAGCTTTGAGTCCATTTTTTGTACATTTCGTACATAATGGTTTCGGAAGTAGGACGGACGATTAAATTTTCGGTTAATTTTTGACCACCACCGTGAGTAACCACAGCTAACTCCGGAGCAAAACCTTCAACGTGTTCTTTTTCTTTTTTTAAGAAACTTTCAGGAATAAAAAGTGGGAAGTAAGCATTTTGAACACCCTTTTCTTTGATAAAAGGGTCCATAAAATCGTGAATTTTTTCCCAAATAGAGTAACCATAGGGACGAATTACCATACAACCTTTGACGGGAGAGTAGTCAGCCAATTCGGCTTTAACTACTAGATCGTTATACCATTGGGATAAATCCTCGGATTTTAGTTTGATAAATTTTTTCGCCATAGCCGATTATAACCTATTTAAACTTCGATAACTAAGGGTAAAACCATTGGTTGGCGGCCGGTTTTTTGATAAATGATTTCTTCGATATGACCTTGAACTTCTTCGCGAATAAAATCAAAATTGGCCGGAGAACTGGTGGTTTGATTGAATTTAGTGATAATTTCTTGTTTAAGATAATTAATTAAGTCAGTATTTTCTTTCATAAAGACAAATCCGCGACTTAAAATAACCGGATCTTTTTCTAATTTTCCAGATTCTTTATTCATTAATAAAACAACCGAGAACATACCATCTTCAGCCAAAAGTTTGCGGTCGCGTAAAACAGTAGTACCAACATCGCCAATACCAAAACCGTCAATAAGAACTTTGCGAATAGGAATATGAAAATTAGTATCGTAAGTACCATTACTATAAAAATTAACTGAAGCATCGAAGTCGGGCAAAATTACCTGATCTTCGGTATAGCCTAATTTTTTGGCCATTTCCTGATATTTTTTGAGATGGCGGAAATTCCCTCCGATAGGCAAAAGGTATTTTGGTTTAACTAAGTTAATTAAAATAGCGTGTTCTTTTTGATAACCGTGACCAGAAACGTGAAGCTCTTCTTTTTCACCATAAACAACTTCGGCTCCAAGTTTTGACAGAGTATCGATCATAGAATAAATATTGGAAGTGGTGCCGGGAATATAATCTGGTGAAGAAAAAATTACCTTATCACCGGATTTAATTTTGATACGGTGTTTACCCATAACCATTTTACTGAGAGCCGAATCGGGTTGGCCAGCAAAACCGGCAACCAAGAAAATTAATTTATTTTCAGGGAAATTTTTGACTCGTTCTGGTGGAATAATATCGGAATCGGTCAGAGTAAGATAACCTAAATCTTTGGCAATATTGATAGCTTTGTCGACAGAAAAACCGACAATAACAATTTTACGACCAACACTTTTGGCATATTCGATAGCTTGAGACCAACGAATAATGTTACTGGAAATAGAAGTGACAAAGACACGACCTTTGGCAGAAGTAATTTCATATTTAAAATTTTCAGCGATAGAACTTTCTGAAGGCGAATAACCTTCGTGATCAGAGCCAAGAGCATCGGACATTAAAGCGACAACACCTTTTTCACCAATACGGGCAATGTGAGCCAAGTCGGCACCTTTGCCATCGAGAGGAAAAACGTCGAACTTAAAATCGGAGCCGTGATAGAAAACGCCAACAGGAGTAGTGATAGCAAAGTGAAAAGTATCGGGAATAGAGTGAGTAACCCGAATTGGATCAATGGTAAAAACGCCTTTTTGAATTGGTTTACTATCTTCATATACATTGATAGTGGCACGAACATTAACTTCAGCTAAACGTGATTCAATGAAAGCAGCGGCTAAACTGGGAGCAAAAACCGGAATTTTTTCACCTAAAATGGGAAGAATAAAACGGACAGCACCGATATGATCTTCGTGACCGTGAGTAATAAAAATACCTAATATACGGTCTTTTTTGTCAGCAAGATACTGAGTGTCGGGAATTTGAAGATCGACACCGAAGGCATCTTCTTCGGGAAAGCCAACACCACAGTCGACAATAATAATTTGGCTTTGGTTAATATCACCATTAGGAATAAATTCGTAAACGAACATATTTTGGGTGACATCCCCAAAACCGCCGAGTGAACTGATACGAATAATATTTTGGTTAGATTTAAACTCCCTAACCGGATTTTGAATGCCGGAAAATTTTGATTCCGGTTTAATATTTTTTTGATTGTTTTTAAACATAAATTTATTTTAATTTTAATAAGGTCCTACCATTGAGGTAGGAAGAATTTGACATTGGATTCGTCGATAATTACCTGTTTGGTTTTACCCTCGAAAATCATTTTAGCGACTTTGCGGCAAAGACCTTCGATGTTTCGTTGTAAAGTACGAACACCAGCATCGAAACCAAGCGGACGGACTATTTGCTCCCAAACATTGGCGGAAATATGAAGTTCTTCCGGCTTGAGACCAGTTTCTTTGATGGCTTTGGGTAAAATATAGTCACGACCAATAACGACTTTTTCTTCATCAGAATATGAAGGCATTTGAATGACTTCAAGTCGATCCATAACGGCAGTAGCGATACGGGAAGTATTATTACAAGTGGCGCAAAAAATGGCTTGAGATAGGTCGACGGGATAATCGACATAATGATCAACAAAATGATTATTTTGTTCTGGATCGAGTAATTCCACTAAAACACCCATAATAGTATTGAGAGCATTGTCGGCAACACGATCGATTTCATCAAGTAAAATAACTGGATTATTACTTTTGGCACTGATTAAACCTTTGATAATTTGACCAGGTTCGGATTCGGGATAAATTCGTGATTGGCCTCGAAGATAAAGCGGATCACCTAAACCACCAAAAGGGATACGAATTAACTGACGACCCAAAACATTGGCAATGGATTTAGCCATAGTGGTTTTGCCGGTACCGACTAAACCGACAAAAAGTAAAACTGGAGCCTTAATGGCTTGATCGGGATTACGATTTTTTTGAAGGGCTAACACAGAAATATATTCGAGCAAACGATCTTTGACACTATCAAGACCGTAGTGTTCGGTATTCAATTTTTCTTTAGCAAACTGAATATCAAGAATATCTTTAGTCTGAGCAAACCAAGGGATATTGATTAAATAACTAATATATTTAGAAACTGATTGATAATTTTGCCAAAAAGATTCCTCGTTTCGAGAATTGATAGATAATTGAGCAAAAAGTTCTTCGAGATTTTTGACCAAATTTTCGGGTAATTTTACAGATTCGATTCTTTTTTTGAGATTAGAAATCGCTTCAGTAGTCGTTAGAGCATTAGAATCCATATAAAAAGTATAGTCTATAAAAGGTCAATTTGGTAAGAAAAAACTTTGACAGGAATGCCTTTGGCACGAGCTTTGTCGATAGTATCTTGAGTTCCATTACTTTGATTAACTTGAAAAGCTAACAATTCATCTGAGGCATTAACTACTTCAGAATTACGACGATAATAAGAATCTTTATCAACAATAGTTTCAGCCAGATTTTCAATAACACTGTTCGGATTTTGTTTTTTGATACTGGTTAATTGTTCAATAACATCATCGGCTTGTTTGGGAGTAACAACACCTTCACTAGCTCGACGACGATAATGAGCTACAAAAAGATCGAGATTAACTGGTAGAAAAATTTTTAATTGATCAAGAGCGTTAAGTTTTCTGACTTCATCGGTGGCTTGATAATCAACATTTAAAGCACCGCCAGTAACAATACCATTACCTTCAGAAATTATTTTTCGAACTTCAGTTCGGACATTATTTTCGATTTCAGAATTAGTGACGCGCCAACTACCACTAATACCGATCCATTTAGAAACTTTTTTTGACATCAATTGATTATAGCTTAGCGGCGGGGACGACGATTACGATCACCCATACGAGAATCGAATTTGCCAAATTGTGGTCGACGATCAAATTGAGCTCGATTTTCGGAACCAGCTTCACGAGGTTGTCCTGGGTGAGCAGCTTTGAATTCTGGAGCAGATAACTTGATTTGATGATTATCATTGAAACCGGCAATTTTTACTTTGAGTTTGTCCCCTATTTTGATAATAGTAGACGGATCGGATAAAAATCCGCCAGTCATTTCGGAAACGTGAAGTAAAGCTTCGCGACCAGGTAAGAATTCAATGAAGGCACCAAAGTTTTCAACTCGGGTAACAATACCGTCATATTCTTCACCAACTTCAACTTCTTTGATCATAGATTCAATTTCGTAAGCAGCATCATCAATAGCTTTTTGATCTTGAGCTGAAATAGAAGCAGCACCAAAATCATCAATATCAATTTGAACTTGATATTTTTCCATTAAGGCTTTGATAGTTTTACCACCACTGCCAATAACTTCACCAATTTTATCTTCGGGTAATTGGACTAATTTAATCTTTGGAGCAAATTGAGAAAGTTCAGCTCTTGGAGCGGCCAAGACAGATTCCATTTTGTCTAAAATTTGGAGACGAGCTTTAGTAGAAGCAACAAAAGTATCACGAATCATTTGAAGAGTCAGACCTTCGCGTTTGATGTCGAGTTGAATTGCAGTAATCCCGGCACGAGTACCAGTAATTTTGAAATCCATATCACCAAAATGATCTTCGATACCGGCAATATCGGTTAATAAAATATATTTATCGTCAGTTTCAGCCATAAGACCGATAGAAATTCCAGCGACTTTATCTTTGATAGGAACACCAGCATCCATTAATGACATAGTAGAACCACAAGTAGAGGCCATAGACGATGAACCATTTTGAGATAAAACTTCTGAAGTCAAAACAATAGTGTAAGGAAAATCAGCCTCGCTAGGAATGACCGGAATTAAGGCTTTTTCAGCTAAAGCACCGTGACCAATTTCGCGGCGACCTGGACGACCGGTGCGGCCAACTTGACCAGTGGAAAATGGCATAGCGGAATAATAATGAAGATAGCGTTTGGTAACTTCACCATTGGAGTCTTCGAGATATTGTTTTTCGGAAAGTGGAGCCAGAGTAGTGACAGTAATGGCTTGGGTTAGGCCTCTTTCAAAAAGAGCCGAACCGTGAGTCATAGGTAAAACACCAGCTTCAACATTGAGATGGCGGATTTCATCAAGAGGACGTTTATCATAACGAGTTCCGGCTAAAGTTTGGTTACGAACATAATTTTTAAGAATTTCATCGATAGCAGCGAGAAAGTGATTGATAGATACTTCGTCAGATTCAATTTTGTCTTTGAAAAGCTGCTTGACTTTATCGATAATAATTTCTTGACCAATCATATGGGCACCATCAATACCATCTTCAAAGAATTTTTTGACATCATCTTTGATTCTTGATTCAACTTCTTTGATTAAATCTTCGGACGGACCAGCCGGCTCAAATTTAATTTTTTCTTTACCGCAAGATGCGGCAAATTTAGCGATTTGATTATTAACTTCATCACCAGTAGTTTTGGCCAATTCAATGGCTTGAAGCATCAGATCGTTTTCGACAATATTACCATCAGCTTCAATCATATTGACACCTTTTGGACCAGTACAAACCAAAAGATCGAATTTTGATTTGGCAAGTTCTTCAGAATCAGGGTTGATGACTAATTGGTCATTAACGAAACCTACTCGAACAGCAGAAACTGGACCGCGGAAAGGAATATCAGAAATGGCTAAAGCAGCGGCAGCAGCAGTGAAAGCTGGCATAACCACATCGTGTTTTTTGTCATTACTCAAAACAGTAGTGATAATCTGGACTTCATTCAAAAAACCTTGTGGAAATAAAGGGCGGAGAGATCGGTCAATAATACGGCCAAAAAGAACGGCAGTGTCAGAAGGACCGCCATCACGTTTGATCCATTTACCACCTTTGACAATACCACCGGCGTAAAGTTTGTCGACAAATTCCACAGAAAGTGGAAAATAATCTTTTGACTCGTCTAGTTTTCCCATTAAAACAGTAGCTAAAACCACAGTGTTGCCGAATTGAGCCACAACTGAGGCGTTGGTTTGAGGAGCGAGTTTACCAGTACTAAGGCTGATGTGTTTGTCACCCACTAAAATATCTTGTGTATACATTTTCATAAATTTAATTAATTAAAGACGAAATCCATTACTTTTTCAATCCGAGAGATTTGATGATTTCAGAATATCTTTCTGGATTATGAATAGAAAGGTAGCGGAGTAAACGTCGGCGCTTAGCAATTTTGGTTAAAATACCACGTTTAGCTGGAGAATCGTGTTTGTTTTCGGTTAAATGACCTTGGAGCTTTTCAACTTCTTTGGAGAGAATAGCAATTTGGATTTCTGGAGAACCGGTATCACCCTTAGCTTGAGCAAATTTGGTAATAATATCTTGTTTTTCTTCTTTGGTTAATGCCATAGAATTATAAGGCTAAAATCGGTAGAAATTATAATATTTGGGAATAGCAACCCAAAAACCGTTTTTAGTCTAGGAGAGATTATAACACAAATTAATATTAATAATAATTATTATCCTATAATCTTGATTATTATGATGATTTTTGGTATAGTTGCCTGTTTGATGGGAATTATTAAAAATGATTTCTTGATGAACATTGACATTTTTGGTTTGGTTGAATACAGAAGAAGGGGTGTTTTAGTGTCATTAACAGAAACTAAAAGAGGGACGAAGACATTGTTTTTGGTAGGAAGTATTGGAGGAGAGAATAGGCGTCTGTTAAACGATGTCCTGTTTTGGTTTGATGATCCTTGTGGAGTACTCTTCAACTATAGGGACCTGTCAAATCGCGACAGACCAAAACCCTTAGCAATAAGGGGAGTAATCCTGTTCGGGTCGGCGGCGATTAATGACTCCCGACAACCAGATGTGACTCAGAAAGTCACAGATTCTGAGTTGAGGATATTTAAGCGGTTTTGCGACAAGCGGGCAATTCCGTTTATTATCATCAACGAATACGGCCGTGGAGGCGCTGATCGGCTGAAAAGCTGGTTAAAGCGATTGCCATAGTCACCAGACCAAAAAAACCCGGTTATGTGATCGCAAGATCAATCAAACATAACCGGGTTTTTAATTGGAAAATATTTTGTTGAAAAGAAAGTGTTTTAAAAAAGTTAACAAAAAATCCCCGATTAACGGGGATTTTTAATATTTAGACTAAATTAATTAGGCAGTAGGGATAGAATCAGGATTTGGCTGAGCGAATTGTGGATTTTGAGTATTAGGAATTTGACCATTGGCAATTGGAGCCTCCATTAAAGGTTGGGTGGCTCGCAAACAAACAGCACCAGCTTCAAAAGTTTCCGGAGAAACATTGATAGAGAAAGATTGAGTAGCAACTCGTAAGCCGATTAAAAGGTCTTTGGCGGAATCCATATCAAGATTTAACCCAAGCATAGGTAATAAGAAGGTAAAGATTTCAGAATATGGAGCGTCTTGATCGACAACTCCAGCTTTAGCCCAAGGACGGATAGTATTACTAGGAGTAATTTGAACCCAATTACCGGAATTGACCATATTAGAATTGGCTCCAAGTAAAGTTTCTTCGCCAAGAATAAAATTAACGTCAGCTAAGGCTGATTGATTAGCAACTAAAATTTGGTTTTGAGCAACTTTGGGTGAGCCTGGTTTAGTTTGAACGATTAAGTTCAATTTACCATTGTCTTGGTTATAATTAACGGTTTCGATTTGATCTAAAGGATAATCGAGACTGATAATTAAATCATTTTGATTAAAATTGTCGGTAAGCAATTCCAAACCAGAAAGTTTAGAGTAATTAGCATCAGGTTTTTGAGGACAGAAAACTTTGGCATCAATATTGTTTTTCTTGAGAGATAAAGCTAAGGCTAAACCCGAAGAAAGACTATCAATAGTTAGATGAGGGACAACAACCAAGGCAGTTTTAGCACTAGAAATTAAGTTTTTGATCTCAGAGACATTATAATTTTTCATAATTACCTGCTTTAATTATTTAAAGTTACTTATTTATTATAGGCTATTATAACATCATTTAGTTTAAAGTCAACGTAAGGCTTAAAAGTGATGCCGCAATCGGTACCTGATTTGATTTTCTCGACGATAGTCTTACCTTGATGAATACCATCAACTTTAGTGTCTTTGATGATTTTACCGTCACGTTTGAGGTGAATTAAATCCCCTTTGGAGATTTCCCCTTTGGTACATTGCATACCAGCAATACGAACTTTGTCAATTTTGAATTCGGCTTTGATTAGACCTTCGCCAAGAATAGTTGCATCAATTGTAGGCTCGGGCATTTTAAGAACTTGAGCTTGAATGTTTTCGATAATTTCGTAAATAAGTTTTGATTGAAAGACTTTGACTTGACTGGTTTCGGCTAATTTAAGAATTTGTTTGGGAGTATTGACATTGAAGGCAAATATTTCAGCTTTACCAGTATCAGCCATAAAAACATCATTATCACTGATAGCCCCAACACCCTCGGAAAGAATGAAAACATCATCGGAAAAACTATGTTTGAGAGCCTGAAGAGTACCTTCAGTATCAGCTTTGAGAATAATTTTTAGTTTAGGATTATTTTCATCATATTCATATTTGACCTTACATTCGGTAATAGTTGGCTCGTGTTTTTCGGGAGTAACTGTGCTTCCAACACAAGGAACGAGTTGCCAACCAAGAATTTCGACTGGAGTACTGGGGCCGGCCGATTTAATATTGTTACCTTTATCGTCAATAATAGCCTTAATTTTGCATAAAATATTGTCGGCATAAACAGTATCGCCTAAATTTAAGGTTCCTTTTTGAACAATAAGTGAAGCAACTGGACCACGGGATTTGTCGAGTTTTGATTCGATAATAAAAGCTTCTAAAGCAGATTCCGGTTCGGATTTTAATTCCATAACTTCAGCGTTGAGTTTGATAATATCCAATAAATTATCAATACCTTGGCCGGTTTTAGCAGAGACTGGAACAAGAGAGGTTTGACCTCCATATTCTTCCGGAGTAAGACCAACTTCAACTAATTGACCTTTAATTTTTTCAGGAGAAGCACCTTCAAGATCCATTTTGTTCATAGCGACAATGACAGGGATATCGGATTTTTTAATATATTCGATACATTCTTTGGTTTGAGGCATAATACCTTCGGTGGCAGCAATAACCAAGACAATAATGTCAGTAATTTGAGCACCGCGGGAACGCATATCACAAAAAGCGGCGTGACCTGGAGTATCAATAAAAGTAATTCCTTGAACCTGATAAGCACCAATATGTTGAGTAATACCACCGGCTTCACGCTTGACGACGTCAGTAGAACGAATTTTATCCAGAAGACTGGTCTTTCCGTGGTCAACATGGCCCATAACGGTAACAATCGGCGGACGAAAGCCCGTAATCTTATTTTGTGCCATATTTGTAAAAACCAGGGACTATGAATTTATTCCTGGTTTTGGGTTATTTTTATCTCTAGTCCAACTAGTTGGCCAGCTAGTCTAACGTTTTCACCACCACCACCAATAGCCAAAGCTAATTGATTTTCTGGTACGGAAACGGTAGCTAAACCACGATCAACAGAGATGACTTTGACATCTTGAGCCGGAGATAAAGCTTGAATAATAAATTGGTTAATATTTTTGGAAAAAGGAATAACATCAACTTTTTCGCTTGAAGGCAGTTCATTTAAGATAGCTTGAATCCGAGAACCTTTTTGGCCAATACAAGAACCAACCGGATCGACGCCAGCTTGACTGGAAGAAACAGCAACTTTGGTTCTTTCGCCGGCAGATCTGGCAATTTTTTCAATTACCACAGATTTATTACCAACTTCTGGAACTTCGCGGGCAAAAAGTTGTTTAATGAATTCAGGGTCTCGGCGAGACAAAACGATTTCACTTTTACCGGTTTCATTGTCTTTATAAATAGATTTAAGCAAAAACCATTTACGAGAACCTAATTGAATAGACTCACCTTTGATTTGTTCCTCTTTGGGGCAAATTCCTTCGGTTTTACCGACACTGACAACCATTTTGTATGGATCAGAACGTAAAACGATACCCGGAACCAAAGAATTAATTTTCTTTTGGAATTCAACTATGACAGTTTCTTTTTCGGCTTCGTGGATTTTTTGATCGATAACTTGCTTAGCAGTTTGGGCGGCAATACGGCCGAAACCTGGTGGAGTAACGTCCGTTTTTTTGTCGCCGTCTAGTTGGTAGACTTTGAACGAGCCACTTTCTGGAGCTAATTCTACGGTAAATTCGGCTTCTTCAGGGACTTCAAAACCGTGTTCTTTTTGGTCACGTTTGTAGGCAGAAATTAAACCAAATTCAATAGAATCTAAAATTGACTGAACATCGATATTTCTTTCACCGGCAATTTGAGCCACAGCAGCGGCAAATTCTGTTTTTGGCAGTTTTTTTAAATCCATAATTTCTCCTTTTTAGTAGATTAAAAAAGGGGCTGAATCAGCCCCACGCTTTTAACACTACAAAATTATTATAGTGGGAATTATACCAGAATTTAAGTAAAAAATACAGAAAATCAGTTGCAAATCCTATAGTTCTGTCCAATAGGAAATACTCCAAGATGGGCCACGGGAGTATTTAGGATCTTTTGTTCCCCTGACAGCGGTCCATTTTGAATCAGTGGGTTTTTTGAAGAAAACATTAGTCGAACCACCACCATCAAAATGATAAGCCTCTTTACAGCCGAGCTTGATTAAAGTGTTAGCCAATTCTTCCCCCCACCAACCACTATTAGTGGTAACGTAAAGAAAATTATTTTTATTAATCTGGCAAAAACCTTGGATAACAGCGGCATAACTACTTTTGCGACGTTTATAGATATTCTTACCATTAGAAACTATTTTTTTGCCCTCAACAGTGGTTAAAGCACCACTTATAGTGGCTTCATTGTAACTTTTTACAATTGTTTCAGTTCGAGCCGGAGTTCTTTCGCTGTTGTACATAATATCGTCGATATTATGGAGGGTACTATTTTTATCTATCCAACATATATCACTCCTAATATATTTTTTACTTGTCGGATCGTTACGTAAAACTTTACCCTCATGAATTATCAAACCAATTTTGGAATATTTTCTGAAACCACTAGACCTACCACTATATTTGTAACTAACCATCTCGTTAAAAGCTACAGCAGCCTTGTTTTTTAGACCATTGGCATTACTACTGATGGCGTGATTAAAAATATTGATATATATATCAGAGCTTTTCTTGTAGTCATCAGAATTGTAAGTATGGAATTGTTTATAAGGATCTTTAGCCCAAATCCTGGTAAGAGTATAACCTGTTGGTTTAGAAATCCAAATTTTTAAAGAGTCAGTTATGGTTTTATATTTGGCATTTTTGCCTTCGATGGGGTCATAAGTTTCTTTGTCCCAAACACTTGTTGGTGTTGGTGTTGGTATTAGGGTTATAGTCGGTTTAATTGTCGGTGTTAATGTTGGGTTAATGGTTGGTATTGGTGTTCCTGTTGGTCTAATTGTTGGTGTTTGAGTTAAGGTAGGATTA
>JAHBAQ020000101.1 GCA_018500045.2 Candidatus Shapirobacteria bacterium
AGATAACTCCGATAGAAAAAAGTAAAGTCATAATAGATGATCCACCGACGGACAAGAAGGGTAAAGGAATGCCGGTTACAGGTAGAATACCGATGTTCATACCAATATTAACGAAAGCTTGCATCCAAATTTGAGTGGCAATTCCCAGAGTGAATAAAAATAACACCCGATTATTTTTTGACAAAAAAGCTTTGTTGAATAAGGTTTTTATTAAAAAATAATAGGCGGATAAAACAATGATTACTCCAAAGACACCCAGTTCTTCAGCAGTAGTGGCAAACATAAAGTCGGTATGTTTTTCTGGTAAAAACAAAAGTTGCCCTTGTGTTCCCTTTTTATAACCTTTACCCCAAAAACCACCCGAACCAATAGCAATTTTTGATTGAATGACATTGTAACCTTTGCCTAAAGGATCAGAAGATGGATTAATAAAGTTGATAATTCTATCTTTTTGATAGTCGTGCAAAACAACATTGTAAAGAATTGGAGAAAATATTATAAATATAGCTCCAATGAGTAAAGAAATTTTTAGGAGTTTATGGTTGTAGAGAATAATAGGAACCATTAAAAAAAGTACAGACAGGGCACTACCAAGATCCGGTTGAAGCATAATAATGCCGACAGGGATGAAGTGAAGTAAAGGAATGTCGGTATTGGCAAGAAAAAGCATTAACCAGGGCTTAACAAATTCGGATGGTTGGATTGAAGTAAAACCTAAATCAATCCAGCGTCGGGAGCCTCGGGTGATATTGTTGAGTAAAATTGGAATTAAGAGCAAGATACACGAGCCGATAAAAATAAACCATTTAGATGAAGCGATTTGTTTTGGGTTGACCATTCGACCAATAAAAAAAAGAATTAAACCGATTCCCCACGCAATTAGTTGTTTGCCAACAGATCCAGGGGCAACGGAGGTTACCATAAGAATATTAATGGAAAATAAAACAGCCAAGCTGATTAAAACTGCCAACCAAGGAGTTTTTGTCATGATTAAATTCTAGCTGATTTTTTCTATTTTTAGTTGATCCGACTTGATGATTGATTCAGCTAACGTTTTTGATTTAATTTCGTCTTCAAAATTTTCAGGCCAGGATGGGGCAAAAATATTGATTTTGTCTTTGAGATCTAAATTGGCTTCTTTACGTAAACTTTGGATGGATCGGATTAAATCCCGGGCATCACCTTCCTGTTTTAGCTCAGGCGTAATATTAGTGTCCAGTGTAACAACTAAATTGTCAGCCGAAGAAATTATTTCAATATTTTTAACATTAATTTCAGTTTTAATAATTTCCAACAGATCATTGGATAGATTAATTTTTTGACTGGAGGCGATAGTTAATTTGGCTAGTGGTTGACGAGTACTAATTTGTTGGGTTTTACGAATCATATTCCCCTGCTCACAAATTTGTTGGATTAAGGACATATCAGCAGCGATTTTGTCGTCAAAATTTTGAGTTTTTGGAAAATATTCCAAATGAATCGATTCTGGTTTTGAAGAGTCAATATCAACGACTAATTTTTGCCAAAAATATTCGGTAATAAAAGGAATAATTGGAGCAAGAGTTAAACTGGATTGAACTAAGACCTGCCAAAGTGTTTGAAGAGCATTAATGTCGCCATTAACAAATCGGTCGCGGGATTGGCGAATATACCAACGAGAAAGATCATTAACATAAGGTTCTATTAATCTGGTAGCATTGGGTAAATTGTATTCATCTAATTGTTTGCTAAGGTTGTTGGTTAAGGCGTTGGTTTGATTTATGATCCATAAATCCAAAGGATTTTGGCTATCATTTTTGTTTGATGGAGACCAATCGTGTAAATTAGCATAAGTCAAGAAATATTTGAAGGAATTCCAAAGTGGCAATAAAACATTTTTGACTTGATTATCAAATTCTTTTTCGTCAAGATTAATATTTTCCCCAACCATAATGACACTACCCATAAGGTAAAGGCGCATAGCATCACCGCCGTATTTTTGAAGCACCATTTTGGGATCAGGATAGTTTTTGAAAAGTTTACTCATTTTGCGCCCATCAGTACCCATCATAGTGCCGGTGACAACGCAGTTTTTAAAACTTTCGGACTGAAATAAAGTGTTGGATAGTACATGGAGAGTATAAAACCAACCACGAGTTTGGCCGATATATTCGACAATGTAGTCGGCAGGAAAACTTTTGGCAAAAAATTCTTTGTTTTCAAAAGGATAATGGACCTGGGCATAAGGCATTGCTCCCGACTCAAACCAACAGTCTAAAACTTCGGGAACACGATGAACTTCTTTACCACACTTATCGCAAGTAATAGTGACTTCATCAATGTCAGGTTTGTGTAAATTGGTGACTTTTTTACCTGATTTAGCCTCTAAATCAGCAATACTTGATGGTACATAATTTTGGCCACAATCACATTCCCAAACAGGAATAGGTGAGGCCCAAAAACGAGAACGAGATAAACACCAATCGGGTGCAGTTTCAATTCCCTGACCAAATCGGCCATTTTTGATATGTTCTGGAACCCAATTAATTTTTTGGTTAGTGGAACGCATTTGGTCTTTGACTTTTTGAACATTGAGATACCAAGCAGTTTGAGATTTATAAATTAATGGAGTGCCACAGCGATAACAAAAAGGATAACTGTGGGTAATTTTTTCCTCTTTGAAAAGTAAATTGCGATTTTTGAGATCTTCAATGACTAGTGGATCGGCTTTTTTGACAAAGAGTCCGGCGAATGGAGTGACTTTGTCGATAATTTTGCCTTCATCGTCGACGTGACTAATGATAGATAAATTGTTTTCTTTACCAAGAAGAGCATCGTCTTCACCAAAACCAGGGGCAATATGAACAATACCGGTACCGTCAGTCATAGAAACAAAATTAGCGTGATAGATTTTGTAATCTTTATCGGTAACTTCAAAAAATTGATAAAGAGGTTGATAAGAAAGGCCTAGTAATTCCTCGCCTTTGAATTCTTTGACAATTTCATAAATTTGATTATTTAAAACGGCTTCAATGCGAGCTTTAGCCAAAATTATATTTTCATTATTTACCTTAATTTCGGAATAAATTTCATCTTTATTAATAGCTAGAGCCAAATTGGCAGCTAAAGTCCAAGGAGTAGTAGTCCAGGCTAAAATATAAGCATCGCGGTCGGTTAATTTAAATTTAATAGAGATGGCCGGGTCTTCGACATCTTTGTAAGAATTGTCCATAGCGATTTCGAAATTGGAAAGTGGGGTGGAACAACGAGGACAAAAAAGAGAAATCCGGTTGCCTTTATAAATTAGGTTTTTTTTGTAAATTTCGGAAAAAACCCACATAACACTTTCCATATAATTTAAATCCATTGTTTTGTATGAGTGTTCTAAATCGACCCAACGACCGACGTGGTCAATATACCAAGGCCATTCCTGAGAAACGTTTTGAACATAATCGTAGCAAGCGTCAATATATTTTTTGATACCAATAGTTTCGATATCCTTTTTATTTTTTAGACCGAGTTGTTCTTCAACTTTATTTTCGGCGGGAAGCCCGTGACAATCCCATCCCCAAACACGACGGACGCGTTTGCCTTTCATAGTCCAGTAACGAGGAATAACGTCTTTGGCGATACTAGAGAGCAAATGACCGTGGTGAGGCATACCAGTAATAAATGGAGGACCATCATAAAAACTGTAGTTCTCCCCTTCTGGACGGGTGTCTATAGATTTTTCAAAGATTTTATTATCTTTCCAAAATTTTATTGTGTCTTCTTCGAGAGTGGTAAAACTGACATTTTGGGGAAGATTTTTGAATTTTGACATAGTTTATTTTACAAAAAAAATCCTTCGGATGAAGGATTTTGATATGTCACGTAATCCCGACTGGTCGGGAAGCGTGACTACTTAATGATAATTAATTCTGAATTTAAAAAATTCATTGATGGGAGTATTATACACGAAATTTAGATAAAAATTCGTCTCTTTGAGCATAAATAAAAACTACAGTAGATTTACTAATGGTTTCATAATACATTGGATTCATATCTTTTTTTGATTGGCCTATTTCTTTTGAACATCTATATATAATGTTTGGAACTGATATATTTGTTTGATGAAACCCGAAGCGACCAACTACCCTACCGTTAGCAATTGATCCTAGCCAAGTTGAACCGACCAACCATTTAATTTCAGGATTTTTCTGAACAAATTGGGCGAGTTGTTTAAGGGAAGAAATAGCCTCACCAAGATCAGAACATTCATTTAGAGATAGGTCTAAATAATAATCATTGGTTTTTAGACTGCGATCGTTTGATAAAGTAATCGGTTTCCCGGTGTGTTTTATTACATCTACGTTGATTTTATCGTATGAAAAATTAGATTTTCTGTGTTTTAAAAAACCAGTATTATCCAAACATAATGGAGTCTTTCTTCTTAAAATTTTGTTTGAATTTATATTAGGAATTCCCGGTAATTCAAACTGTTGGATTTGGTACGGGAAAGTTGGAGATTCTGGTGACATTGGTGGTATTTTACCACTAATTTTATTTATACGATGAATTTTTGTGTCTGTTAATAAGTTTTATTATTGTGATACAATCGGCTTATATGACTAGAGTAGAAACAGGATATTCACACAATGAAGATTTTTTACATGATCAACAACTTGATCTGATTTTTCGGACTCAAGTGGAGATTGATGGTAATGCCGATTTGGAAATGGTTCAAAAAAACAATGAATTAAGGGATGATTTTGTAAAAGCAGCAGATGAAACACATTATTCTGACGGTTTGGGTTTGTGTAGTTGGCTAAGGATGGGGATTGTTTCTAGGATTTCCACCGAAGATTTAAACAGATTGGCTTATGGGGTAAACAGATCGGATTATCAGAAACAATTTAGTGTGGATTACCATGGACGACGTGATTTGAATGTAGATTCGTTTTACCCGAAAGCGGCGAAATATTTTGTGACTAGAAGAGGTGATAATGGTTACCAGGAAGACGGTCAGTAGATAGTTTAATTTTTCTTTCTTAAAAAGGCGGGGATGTCGAACTCGTCGACAATATCAATACCTGCAGGGATGTCTTTATCACCTAAGTATTTTTTTATTTCTTGATTATCAACAGGGATTGTTTCGATGACTTCTTTTGGCGGAGTTTGAGGTAATGGGTTAGAAGTGACAGGAGGAGTTAAAATGGGTTTTTTGAATGACTGATAGAAATGGGTCTTGGTGCTATCAAAACCAGTGGCGATAACAGAGATTTTGATTTTACCTTTTAATTCAGGGTCAATAGTGGCACCAAAAATTATATTAGCGTCAGGAGCAGTTCGTTGAGTAATAGTTCGGGCGGCCTCTTCGATTTCGGCCATAGTTAAATCCGGTCCACCGGTAATATTAATTAGAACTCCCCTGGCCCCTTCAATATCAGCTTCAACTAGTGGTGATTGAATAGCGGCTTCAACAGCTAATTGAGAGCGATTGTCGCCTTCGGCTTCGCCAACACCCATCAGAGCCGAACCAGCATTACTCATAACGGCCTTAATATCGGCAAAATCAAGATTGATAAGCCCGGGAACAGTAATCAAGTCAGCAATAGCTTTGGTACCTTTATTAAGAACTGAGTCAGCAATCTTAAAGGCTTCAAGTAAAGTGGCTTTGTTGTTGACCACCTCCATAACTTTTTGGTTAGGAATAACAATAAGAGTGTCAACGTTGTTGCGTAACTGAGAAATCCCCTCTTCGGCATTGGTCATACGGCGGGTACCC
>JAHBAQ020000065.1 GCA_018500045.2 Candidatus Shapirobacteria bacterium
CTTATTACATAAATAAATTTATCGGTACTTTACATTAAAAATTAATTATTCTAATATTTAATTAGATTAATTTTTAAACCTTAAAAGGAGGTGAATTTTAATGAAAAGTTTTTACACTCTTTGTTTGGTTTTGGTTATCGTCGGCGGTCTAAATTGGGGATTGGTTGGGTTTTTAAATTTTGATTTAGTCGCTGCTATTTTTGGCGACATGTCATTTTTATCCAAACTCGTTTATGATCTTGTTGGTCTTTCTGCAGTTTATCTTTTAGTGACCTTATTAAGCAGAAAGAAATAAAGATATTCTTTGGTGACAGAAAAATCTGTCACCTCTAGATTATTTTTGTCCCAAATATTCTTTTATTTCAGCTAACAACTTTTCCGTTGGTTTCCGGCAATCACAGTTTTTACTGTGTCCTATATGCCACTCCATTCTTTCTTTTTGGCTTGGATTTTTTGGCATTTTATTTTTCAAGTGCCATTCCTTATTTATTGTCATAATTTATTTTTTACCTCCATTAATGTTTTATATCCCAAATCAAACAAATATTCATAATTCTTTTTTCTAAAATCCAAAATAAAAGTTTCTTCATCATCAAGTTTTATCCTAATTATTTTTTTATTTTTCATATTTTTTGCTTTTTCCCAGGCCAAACTTTGTTGCATTACCGCAAATGCTGTATATAAAACATCAGTCGCCAAAGTTTTTTCATCAATCTTCTTAATTGGTCCGCTAATATCCGACACAATTATTTTTTTTGATTTTTCAATTAAAGTTATTGGAATATTGTTACTAATTCCGCCATCAATCAAAAAATTATTTTTATATTTTAATGGACTAAAAACTCCAGGAATAGACATTGATGCTATTAAACCAGGGTAAATATTTCCTTCATCAAAAACAATTTCTTTTTGATTATTAATGTCGGTAGCATTAATTCTTATTTTAATTTTTAATTTCTCAAAACTATCAACACCAATATATTTTTTTAAGAATTTTTCTATTTCTTTATTATTTTTTGTTCCCATTACCATCGCTCTCACTAATTCAAAAAAATCCAATTCCTCCATTATTTTTTTAAAATTAATTTCTGGATTAGCCGCATATATCAACCCGATTATCGCCCCGATCGATGTTCCTGAAATTTCTTTTATTTTTATTTCCAAATCCTGAATTGCTGTAATTACTCCCATATGAAAAAATCCCCGAGCTCCACCACCACCTAATACCAAACCAACATTTTTATTTTTTTGCCAATTTATCATCTTTGTCTTTTCTAATCCAATTAACTGCGATTAAAGTTGTTATTGGTACTGCCAAAATTAAACCAATACTACCAACTAAAGTTCTAATTATTTCTTCGGCCAAAAATTCATAATTAATTATTTCACTAAACGGATGTGGATTATCTACAAAAATTAATAATAACGGTAGGGAAGCACCGGCATATGCCAAAACCAACGTATTTACCATCGATGAAATATGATCCCGACCTACATTCATCGCTTGTTTATAAATCACACCTCCTTTTGGTTTTTCGCTACCTTTAATTAACTCATTTACTATTGATGCTTGTGAAATTGTAATATCATCCAATACCCCCAAAGCTCCAATAATTATTCCACAAAGTAATAATCCTTTCATATCGAAATTACCCGATCTTTGAACTAAAAGCATTCCTGCTTCTTCCGAAGATAACCCGGTTAATCGTCCCAGACTTATAAACATCACCGACAACACCGCCGTCACCCCCAAAGCCACCACCGAGCTAACTATCGCCACTGTTGTTTTTTGGCTTATCCCGTGTGCCATATAAAAAGAAATCGGGATAATTATTATTGAGGCAATTGTGGCTATCAATATTGGATTAACCCCGTTTGATAAATTTGGTAGTACATAGACGAACACTACAACAAAAGTAAACACCATACTCAACATTGACATCACTCCTTTCCATTTAGCTATCAGCACAGTTAAAACTACAAAAATAAATCCCAACAACCACAAACTATCCCTTCTGACAAAATCAGTAATGGAATAAAATCCACTTCCAGTTGGACTATTGTCTTTGGTCACAATTACTCTTTGACCTATCTCATACTTAATTACATTCGCCATCGCTTGATTGCCGTTTTCTATTGTTATTGTTTGATCTTTTTCTTGACCAGTCAAAACTTTAAGTTCCAATTTTTGATAAAGTTGTTTTTGACCCTCAATTTCGATTTGTTTTTCTTCTGTAATTTTTTCTACTTTTGCCTCAAAACTAGTTTCATTATTAGTTTGTGCCACGACTGTTTTTACCCCAATCAACCCTAAGCACAATATTCCTAAAAAAAATCCTTTTAAAAACCTCATATCTCTATTCTAACCCAAAATATTTCAATCAACTGTTATAATTCCATTAATATGACTGAAGAAAGAATTGGAATTTATGCCGGTAGTTTTGATCCTCCCACTAATGGTCATCTTTGGATGATCAAGCAAGGTGCCAAATTATTTGACAAATTGATCGTTGCTGTCGGTATTAATTCCGACAAAAAATATACTTTTACCACCAAAGAAAGATTGTCTATGCTTCAGGATTCTGTCAAGGATTGCCCGAATGTCGTTTTTGATGATTTCAGTAACCAATTTTTGGTCAATTATGCCCAAAAAATTAAGGCCAAATTTATTCTCCGAGGTTCCAGAAGTTCTTCTGATTTTATTTTTGAACAAGCCATGAATAATATTAACCAGGATATTAACTCAAGTATTACCACTGTTTTACTCTTACCTCCAAGAAATCTTTGTGAGGTCAGTTCTAGTTTTGTCAAAAATTTAATTGGATCAGACGGCTGGGAAGATATTGTTTCTAAATACGTCCCTCAACCGGTTCTAAACCAATTAAAACAGAAGTATTCAGGCAAATAATATAAATCTATAAAACTAATTTATCGTCGTTATCGGTTCTTAAGTAAGAATAAAGCTGATCCGTTTTTTGTTTCAATTTTTCTAAGGAGCAATTTGTATCTATAACCACCCAACTTCTTTCTCTCTTATACTTATTTGTTAATTGTCCTTTAAGTCTTTCATTTATTTGTTCATCAGTTAATTTGTCTCTTAACTTAATTCGTCTCCTTTGTTCTTCTTTATTGCAAACTACCAGTATTATCTTATTTAATTTCTTTTCCCACCCAATTTCATAAATTATGGCCGATTCTACAACAAATATTTTTTTATTATCTTCTTTTCTGATTAACTCTAATATTTTTTTCCAAACTTTAGGATGAATAAAGCTTTCTAATTTTTGTTTTTTTTCATTATTACAAAAAATAATCTGGCTTATTTTTTGTCTATCAATTCTGTTTTTTACCAAAATTTCATCGCCCAAAATTAATCTAATTTTTTTTAAATTCTTATTATCATTCAATATTTCCTTAGCAACCTTATCGCAATCAATCACACAAACATCAGAATTATTTTTTAGTAATTTAGTTACCGTACTTTTCCCACAACCCATATCTCCAGTTAATCCAAAAATCTTTATTTTTCTTACCATATTACTTTGGCGGAAGGAGAGGGAGTCGAACCCTCATGTCATTTCTGGCGCAGGTTTAGCAAACCTGTGGCTTACCATTCGCCGCATCCTTCCTAAATGTGGTTAAGTATATCAAATTTTTCGAATTTGATTTATCATATTAATAGAATGGACAAAGATAATAGTGAAAAAATCGTCAGAGCTCTCGAGGATAAGGACTGGAATGAAGAGAAAGTTTTATTTGAATGGGAAGCTCCCGAACGAGCCTATCAAAAAAAAGACCGTGAATTTTGGGTTACCGTCATCTCTATTTTAGTTTTAGTTTCAGTTATTCTTTTTTTAATTAAAGAGTTTTTCCTTATAGTTGCCCTAATTTCTGCCCTTTTTCTGTACTATGCTCTTTCTACCGTACCACCAGAAAACATTAAATATAAAATTACCAACAGGGGAGTTTATTACGGAGAAAATCGTTACCAATGGGATTTTTTTGATCGTTTTTGGTTTAAAAAAAGTCTCAGCAATGAGCTTGTCCACTTTGAAACCATCCTTCGTTTTCCCCGACAGATTTCTTTAGTTATCAACTCTGAAGATAAAGATAAGATTAAAAATATCGTTATCAAAAGGTTACCAATGATCGAAGAATCACCCAATTTTACTGATAAATTAACCAAAAAAGTGGTTTCTTGGCTTCCGCTAGAGAAAAAAGACAAACAAAATCCCTCTGATGATGAGAAAAAAGCCTAAATTCTGATATAATTCCACGAGATAAGTACCCGTAGCTCAATTGGATAGAGCATTGGTTTGCGGAACCAAAGGTTAGAGGTTCGATCCCTCCCGGGTACACTTACTTTCAACTAGATTTGGTGGGATGCGCCGAATTGGTAAGGCAGCGACCTCGAAAGTCGCCGTCCGCAAGGACTTGGGGGTCCGAGTCCCTCTCCCACCGCCTTATCTCTCAATACTTTTCAATATTTTCTCTCTCACTTTATCCGATGGAGTTTCTGTTACTATGGCTACTTCATCAACCAAACGACCCAATGCCTGATCAAAAACTGACTGATCCGAATAAGAAAGTTTCCCCAAACTCTTTTTTAAAGCAGACAAGTACACCAATAATTTAGCCGTTTTAATTGGGTTGTTTGAGTAAAGAACATCTTTCAAGAACGCTCCGTTATTTATTTTCGAATTAGTATTCAACGGTATATCTAACGGTTCTTCTTTGGATAAATTTTCCCAAAAATCTTTTATTTCTGACTTTGTCATCAACGGTCTAATACAAGCCTGAACTAAATTATTGATTGGTATCGAACCGGTACATCCGCTTTTGTCGTTATTTATTGGTCGATAATAAATTTTTCCATCATCAATCTTAAAAATCACGTAAGCTTGGTCAGAATCAACAATTTTGTCGCCGACATTATAACTAATATTAGTCATTAATACGCCTCCTTTATCAAAAAATAATCACTTCAACCGCTAGTCATAGTCCACTACGATTAGTGCCAATATTATACCATAAATTAGGCATAATATTTCACCTAATTTCTCAATTTTGTCACTGCAATTCTGCCATCAGATACATATTTTCCTACTTTAAATTTACCCGGTTTGTAATAATTCACTCTGCTTATTAATTTTTTTCTTTTTAACAAATCCAAAATATATTTTCTTTCGTTGTCGACCTTATGATTTATTCTATGTGACAGTTTAAATGTTAGTCTGGAAAATCCAAAACCAATATCTTCACTTCCGGCTCCAACCCAACTTAAACTTTCGTTAAAATTAATTTTCTTTTTTTCGGTCCAAAATTTTATATCCAAAGGATCATCAATCTTATCAACATCCACCCCCCAAAACCTTATATGATGTCTTTTTCTTGGACTATGACCAATTGGTTGTTGAAACCCTATATCTTGTCTTCGACCAAATAAAAATAACCAACTAAAAGGGGCCGTTGGATATGGTCTATTTTCCAAAAATTTTTCTACCATTTTCCACGAAGTTTTTATAGTTAAATTGTCAGCTTTAAACCAACCAATCTCTTCAAAAGCCTTAATTAATTGCATTTTTGTCCCCACCAAAATTATATTGACCGGATCCACATATGTCCCTTCTAGAGCTGTTACAAACCGTGGAATTCTTCCTTTTTTTGAGATGAGCAAGTTTACTCTAACTAATAAAGGCAAAATCAAATAAGACGACACGATGTAAGTAACAAGTAAAGCTACTAACCAAGGCAAACGATGATCCAACCGGCCAAAAATCTGAAACAAGATCAACCAGACAGTCAGTAATATTAAAAATCCAGCCAGAATATCCCGCCAAAGTTTCACCAGCTTCCTCCGCCACCACCACCAAATCCACCACCACTGCCGCCACTAAACCCACTTCCTCCTGACCAACTAGAGTTCCCTGACGGAGTTGAGGTTAAATTTGTTGTTATCGATGAACTAAAACTATTTAAATCATGGGCAAAATTATTTATCATTACTCCTTCAAAATATTTCGGTGGTTCTACTCCTAAATCTTTCATATCTTTGGCTAATTGATTAACCACTCCAAGTGAGATGGCTATCGGTAACATTTCTTCCAAAAATAAATTCTTTTCCATAATTTCTTCCCGCCATTTTCCTTTACTCAAATAATATTTCAACCCTTCTATTTGTCGGTATAAACTATAACCCCAAGCCGTTCTCCTGGGAACTTTTATTGCCAAAATTATACTTGGAATAAATCCAAAAATTGCCACCACCATTGGTCCTGCATTCCCCGTATTTTTCAAAAAAAGTGAAATTATCAAAAATATCGCCAAAAAATTTAATATAAAGACAATCCCAATCCATTTCCCTTGGATCTTTTCCCAGTTTCCATCACTAACCCCCTTTTTATTCAGTTCACTATAAATATCCGATTTTAGTTTAGGTAATTTTTTATAAAATTTATTTTTTAATTCAGAAATTTTTATCACATCCACATTACCAAACAAACTATCCAACAAATTTCTTTGAAAATCATTTAAATCAGTCACACTTTTATCAAGTTTAATTCTGTCTCTTATACACATCT
>JAHBAQ020000018.1 GCA_018500045.2 Candidatus Shapirobacteria bacterium
TAATCCTACCTTAACTCAAACACCAACAATTAGACCAACAGGAACACCAATACCAACCATTAACCCAACATTAACACCGACAATTAAACCGACTATAACAGTGGTGCCAACGGTTAGACCAACAACTGTACCGACATTAACACCGACACCAACTCAAGGTCAGGCAAAAACCGGATTAAAGTTTGCGGTAATGGCAGATATACATAATAATACTGGTGGTTTAAAAAAGATGATGAAGAAAGCTAAAAGCGATGGAATGGAGATTGTGGTTTTGGCGGGTGATTTAACCGAAGATGGTAAAAGAAGTGAATTGACAGCAATTAAAAAAGTATTGGATGGTTCAGGTATGAGATATGAGGCGACAGAAGGGAACCATGATATGAGGCAAAGTTTGTTTGATAATATTTTTGGAAAAAGTTTTCAATCGATTAGGTTTGATGGAATTAAACTAATTTTGATTGATAATAGTGATTACAGAGGATTGGATAAAGGAGTGCTTAGTGGTAAAGGTCAGAAAGCTTGGATAGAGAAAGAGGTGGCGGAATGTAAAACGATAATTTGTGTAGGAATAATGCATATGCCGCTTAATCATCCGACATCTGATCATTTGATGGGTGAAGCAAATGGAAATACGGCTAAAGAGGCAGTTTGGTTGAGAAAATTGTTAGTTTCTAGTGGAGTTAAGGAAATTGAGACTGGTCATATTCATCATTTTAAGACTTATACTATTAATGGTCTTAAAACTAATCAGGTTGGATCTGGTTCAAGTTCGGATTTTTCGGAGTTTACAATTGATAGTTCTGGAAAAATTACCAGAAAACAAATAACGTTATAGTTTTGGTATTACCGGATAGTGTAAAATGAATCTCATATGGTAAAGACAATTTTGGGTTTTATTTTACATGTAGATAAAAACTTACTGATATTGACGACAGAATATGGGGCTTGGATTTATGGGATATTGTTTGTGGTAATTTTTGTAGAAACCGGGTTAGTAGTAATGCCTTTTTTACCGGGTGATTCGTTGTTGTTTGCAGCTGGAGCTTTGGCGTCAATGGGATCGTTGAATATATTTTATTTATGGTTGTTGACAGGGATGGCGGCGGTTTTGGGTGATACAGCTAATTATGAGATTGGAAGGTTAATAGGAAAAAAAGCTTTTGAACCGGAGAGAGAAATTAAAATATTTGGTTTAAAAGTTAAATTAGCAAAGATTTTTAAGCCAGAATATTTAAAGAAAACCGAAGCTTTTTATGATAAATACGGTGGTAAGGCAATAATTTTGGCTAGGTTTGTACCAATAGTGAGAACATTTGCACCATTTGTGGCAGGGGTGGGGAGTATGAGTTATAAAAAATTTATTTCTTATAATTTTGTCGGTGGATGGTTGTGGGTGAGTTTATTTTTAATGGCTGGGTATTTATTTAGTAATATTCCCTTTGTTAAGGAAAATTTTGAATTGGTGGCAATAGGAATAGTATTGGTTTCAGTAGTGCCAATAATAGTGGAAATAATTAAGTCAAAAGTGAAGAAAAGTAAGTAGAGTTTGGTTGTTGACGATTAAAATAGTTTTAGGTACAATAAACCCACTTGATAATGCTAAGGATTAATTTCAATCAATTTAAACAAACTTTAGGGAGGTGTGTCGAGCGAGAATAAGTTATAAATTGATGGAAAATTGTGCCGAAAGCGAATCAAGCTTTCGGTTTTTTTATGCCGAAGCACTTTTTAAAAAATGAGGGCCTGTGGCTTAGTTGGTTATAGCGCCTCATTTGCAATGAGGAGGTCGGGAGTTCGACTCTCCCCAGGTCCACAAGTATTTAGAAATGAGAAAATAAAATTTTTATTTTCTCTAACTAAGTATTTGAACATTAACAATTTATCGAATCGAAGTAATTTATATTTTCAATTTCGTCAAATCTTGGCAACTAAATTGAGTTGCCAGATGTTGAGTAAAATTTTAATAAAGCAAATGGTGGATGCCTAGGTTGCTAAAGCCGATGAAGGACGTGGAAGACTACGAAAAGTGCTGGGGAGTTGTCAACAAACCGTGATCCAGCGATGTCCGAATGAGGAAACTCTCCCGATGTAATGGTCGGGAAGGCTAACGTAAGTTGGCCAGGTAAGTCAGGGAACTGAAACATCTAAGTACCTGAAGGAAAAAAAATCGTAAGAGATTCCGTTAGTAGCGGTGAGCGAAACCGGAAGAGCCTAAACCTCGCAAGAGGGGTTGCAGGGTCTGACATAAGAACAAGAAAAGTTAAGAGAACGCTCTGGAATGGGCGGCTAAAAAAGGTGAAAGCCCCGTATTTTAAAACTGATTATTGTTTGGTTAGATACCTAAGTACCACAAGACACGCGAAATATTGTGGGAATCTGGGGAGACCAATCTCCAAGGCTAAATACTTTAGCGGACCGATAGTGAACTAGTACCGTGAGGGAAAGGTGAAAAACACCCTAAGTAAGGGAATGAAATAGATCTGAAACCATTTGCTAACAAACAGACAAAGCCGATTTATTCGGTGATGTCGTGCCTATTGAAGAATGAGCCTGCGAGTGTTTCTAGTCATCAAGTTTAAATCTGCTAAGCAGATGGAGGCGTAGCGAAAGCGAGTGCGAATAGCGCGATTAGATGGCTGGATATAACCCGAAACCGGTTGAGCTAACCTTGAGCAGGGTGAACTTTGACGAAAGTCAGAGGGAGGCCCGTACTGATCATTGCTACAAAAATGTCGGATGACTTGAGGTTAGGGGTAATATGCCAATCGAAACCGGAGATAGCTGGTTCTCTCCGAAATATATATAGGTATAGCGTCAGGTGTTGATTTATGGGGGTAAAGCTACTGGATGAATGTTTGTAGCGCAAGCTACGGCATTTAACCAAACTCTGAATACCATAAATTTAACTTGGCAGTCAGTCGGTCCGGGCTAAGCTGGATCGGCAAAAGGGGAAGACCCCAGACTCTCATCTAAGGCCTCTAAATCTATGTTAAGTGGGAAAGGGAGTGATCTCTCTAAGACAGACAGGAGGTTGGCTCAGAAGCAGCCATCCTTTAAAGAAAGCGTAATAGCTCACTGTTCGACTCCGTAAGGAGTCGAGAGATTGCACCAAAAATGTAACGAGGCTAAAACATAGTGCCGAAGGTGGAGACTTTATACCGATTTATCGGTATAAATTGGTAGGAGAGCGTTCTGATGGCGGTGAAGGTTAAGGCGTAAGCTAAGCTGGAGCGATCAGAAGTGAGAATGCAGGCATGAGTAACGAAATCCCGGTGAGAACCCGGGACGTCGAAATATCCAAGGATTCCTCAGCTACGTTGTTCAACTGAGGGTTAGGCGATCCTAACATGAGGCCCTGTTTAATGGGGGCGTAGTGGATGGGTAACCGGTTAATATTCCGGTCCTTCCTAATATTCGTTTTAATTTGGGGTATGACGATACGTGGTGAGTTTTGAGCCGAAGTGAATCCGGCTTTTAAGTGTCTAGCTAGAAGGGGTTGGAAAATCCGCCTTTTCGTTTTAAAGTGAAGCACGAGTAGAAGTTTGTCTTTGACAAGCAACAAAATTGACCCCATATATCCGAGAAAAGTATCGCAAATAGAGTATTGGGAATTCGTACTAAAACCGACACTGGTGGATAAGTCGAGTAGACTAAGACGATTGGAAGAAAGATAGTTAAGGAAATCAGCAAATTAACTGGGCGTAAGCTTTGCAAGATGCCCTGACTCCCTTAAAAAGGAGCCTACAACAAAAGAATGCACGGCGACTGTTTACCACAAACACAGGTCCATGCTAACCCGTAAGGGGATGTATATGGGCTGAAACCTGACCGGTGCTAGAAGGTTAAATGAGAGAGTGATAGGGAGCAATCCTTTGAGCTTTTGATTGAAGCCCTAGTGAACGTCAGCAGTAACTCTAACTGTTCTAAGGTAGCGAAGTCCTTTGTCGGGTAAGTTCCGACACGTATGAAAGGTTTAACGACTGTGCAACTGTCTTAACTGTCTATCCAGTGAAATTGAAAGAGCGGTGAAGATGCCGTTTAATTACTACAGGACAAAAAGACCCCATGAAGCTTTACTGGATCTTTACATTGACAAGAATTTAATGATTGTTTAGCGTAGGAGGGAGCCGCAAGGCGAAAATGAAACACCTCCCTTTGTTATTTTTGAGTCTAACCTACTCCGATGAATCTCGGAGGGGAACCGTGTATGGTTGCTAGTTTGCCTGGGGCAGGCACCTGCAAAAGAGTAACGCGGGTATACAAAGGTCAACTTGGTCCGGCAGGAAATCGGGCTATAAGTGTAAAAGCATAAGTTGGCTTGACTGTGAGACTTACAAGTCGAATCTCCGCAAGGAGAGTTCCAAACAATTTGATTTTGGAATCAGGGTCGAAAGACGGTTTTAGTGATCCTCGTGACCTATTTGGTATGGGCACGGGCTTACTGGATAAAAGCTACTCTGGGGATAACAGGCTAGTCACGTCCGATAGTTCATATTGACGACGTGGTTCGGCACCTCGATGTCGACTTGGCGCATCCTGGCCCTGAAGAAGGGGCCAAGGGTTGGTCTGTTCGCCCATTAAAGCGCTGCGTTAGTTGGGTTCAGAGCGTCGCGAGACAGCTCGGTCTCTATCCGTAGTAATCGTTCGATTCTTGAAGGGATTCATCCACAGTACGAGAGGACCTGGATGAGGGAACCGCTGGTGTGCCAGTTGTGCTGTCAAGTGCAATGCTGGGTAGCTACGTTCTTATAAGATAACTGTTGAAAGCATCTCAAACAGGAAACTGACCCTAAGATAAGGAATCGTTGTTCATCGCAAGATGAATGAGAGATCGCCGGGAGACTACCGGCAAATACTTCACAAGTGGAAGATCTGTAAGGATTTAAGCTAAGTGAAGGGATGATCGAAGAAATTTCTCAACATATTTGGCTTTCAGCCCCAATCAAATTTGGGTTTGGAAGCTGAATGGGGCAACTCAATTTAGAGGCCAAGAGAAGATAAAATAGGAAATAAGAATTACTTTAAGTTTGGTTTTTGAATTCTGGTCATTGGAGCGAGGTGGAACCACCTTTTCCCATTTCGAACAGAGAAGTGAAACGCCTTAGCGCTGACAATAGTCTCCACGCAAGTGGTCTTGAAGATAGGTCATGGCCAGAATTCAGAAACCAAAAATTAGTACAAACCCTTCCTAAATCCTACCCTTGACAGGGCAGGACTTAATTTATAAAGGGACTTATAAATCGGTTCGATAAATTAAAATTAATTTTATTAATAATTTATTTAGGGTAAACAATCCCGTTTAATCCCCAAGTAATGGGGATTTTTTGTATTATGGCAAAGAAAGTTAAAAAAGAAAAGAAAAATGTTGGTCAGATTTTGACCATGGAAGATTTATTAAAATCTGAGGGTGTAGAAAAACTAGGTTTTAAGAAAGGTCAAGAAGTTAAGGGAAAGATTTCGACAATTAAAAACAAAGCTATTTATATTGATATCGGTGGTAAAACTGATGCAGTAGTTTTAGGGAAAGAATTTGAATTTGTTAAGGATTATATTAATGATCTTAAAATTGGTGATGAAATTGAAGTTCAAGTTAAATCACCAGAAAATGATAAAGGGCAAATTTTAGTTTCAATTCGGGGAGCAGCTAGTGGTTATGGTTGGAACTATTTTAAAGAAAAAGAAAAGAGTGGTGGAGAAGTAACGGTATTTGCCAAGGAATTAAACAGGGGTGGAGCAGTAGTTATTGCACCATTTGGTTTCTTCGGTTTTATCCCTGGTTCTCAAATTGGAACCAAATTTGATGGAGATCCTGAAAAAATGATTGGTAAGAAAGTTAAGGCTAAGGTTTTGGAAGTTGACCAGGCTAAAAATAGATTGGTATTTAGTGAAAGATTAGTTTCTGAACCGGATAAAGTGGGTGAAGAAGTGGGAGCAATTGAAAATTTGAAATTGGGTGATGTATTTGAAGCTGATGTAGTTAGAGTGGAACCTTTTGGCATTTTTGTAAGAGTCAATTGTGATAAAGAAGGAACGGCTCTTAATTTGGAAGGTTTGGTTCATATTTCTGAGGTTTCTTGGGAAAAAGTGTCAGAATTATCACAAATGTTTAAAGCTAAAGACAAGATCAAGATTAAATTGATCAGTAAGGATGATGGGAGATTACAATTCTCAGTTAAAAGATTGAGTAATGATCCATGGGAAAAGATTGAGGATAAGTTCCCTAAGGATAAAGAAACTGAAGGTGAAGTGGTCAGAATTGCTAACTTTGGAGCTTTGGTAAAATTGGAAACTGGAGTTGAAGGTTTGATTCATATTTCCAAACTTAATGGTGGAGTTAGTCTTAAAGAAGGCGATAAGGTTCAGGTTTACATTGAAAGTATTGATGTGGCCAAGAGAAAAATTTCTTTGGGTATAGTAGAAACTAACAAGAAGAATGTGATATATAAATAGAAAAAACCCTCTTGTCCCGATAGATCGGGACATCCTCCCTCAAAGAGGGCGGAAGTCTTAGTAAAATAAATCCCCCTTAATTGGGGGATTTTTGGTGGAGTGGTATATTTAATTAGTTAGAAATTGAAAATAAAATGAAGAAAAAATCTGCCCTGGTTTTTGGATTTGGTTTAATGGTTTTGTTATCTGTGGGTACAGGTATAGTTATTGGTCAGACATCGGGTGAATTGCCACGAGTGACAACTGCTTGTGAAAATAAAGCTGGACTAATCCAGGGATTTGACGATGGGTTTTCAATATTAAAAAAATGTTCAAAGGGATCGAGACAAGTAGTTTTGGGAGAGAAATCGACAATGAATGGTGACGTATCTGTTGAGGGGAAGATTGCTTTTGTTGATCGTAACTATGTTTTACTTGATGATGGAACGGTTTGGAATTATGAATTTGGTGATGGTGGAGATGTTGCCGGATGGTTTGAGGCTACTAATTTGAGGATTACTGACTTAAATGTGTCTGATATTGTAGATTGGAGTTCTTATAGTTTTGTGACAAAACAGGGAAATCTTTTTATAAAACATAATAATGGATGGAGTGAGGTAGATACTTCTACTTTATAAAACCAGTAAAGATAGGGATTATTTTGTTTGACTTAATTATTTGACTCAGGATTGAGGTTTTTGATTTTGGCGGTGTTATAATCGGTCAGGTTAGAAATTTGAAGAAAATAATATGGAAAGATTATTAACGAAAGGTGTTAATAGAATGATAGGATCTTTACCGGGTGATTTTATTCCAGGGTCTGATACTTTCGAGGCAACTAAAGTGGCTATTAGTATTTGTGGGGACAGAATTTCTTCCCGAAGAATAAGTTCGGCTTGTGCTATTCAGGGTGATTTTTGCGGATCTCAACAAGCGTTAACTGATTTTGCGGAAAGAAGGAAACAAAAATTTGACGAAAGTGCAAAAAAAGGAATAAATTTTGTTGAATCTTTAACTTTTATTGATTCTTGGTTGGGACCTGGTTTGGGTGAATCTATTAGATGTTGTCTTTTGGATAAGAAAATTTTTGATCTTGAAAGAAGTAGAGTAGATATGCCAAATCTAAGAGAGATATAATTGGTAATGAAAAAAAAAGAAACGGTTTTTGTTTGCAGTAATTGTGGTAATGAGTTCGGAAAGTGGATGGGACAGTGTAGTGCATGTGGAGAGTGGAATAGTTTAAAAGAAGTAAAGAGTTTAGGAAAACCGATAAATGGAAATAGAGCGGGTAAAAATTTTGGTGGGCCGAGGGAAGTCAAAAAAGTGGCGGATATTGAGACTAAAAATGAAGGATTTATTAATATAATTTCAACGGAAATTAAGGAGTTTGATAGAGTATTGGGTAAAGGAATTGTTCAAGGGTCAGTGACACTTTTTGCCGGTGAGCCCGGGATAGGGAAAAGTACACTTTTGACACAACTTGTGGGTAAAGTTGGTGGTTTGTATATTGCAGGAGAAGAATCGGCGGAGCAAATAGCCATTAGAGTAAAGCGATTAGGATTAAAGGCGGAAAATTTCGATATTTTTGAAAGTAACTCAGTGGAAGAAATTGAAGAATATTTAAATCGAGTAAATAATTTGTACAAGATAGTGGTGGTGGACAGTATCCAAGTGGTCGGATGTGAAAATGTGAACGGAGTAATTGGGTCGGTGGGACAAATTAGGGAATCGACCTTTCGGTTGGTCCAGTTGGCGAAAAAATTAAAAGTGGCGATGTTTATTGTGGGCCATGTAACGAAGGACGGGGATATTGCTGGACCGAAACTTCTGGAACATATGGTGGACACGGTTTTGTATTTTGAAGGGGAGAAAAATGGAGAGTTAAGAATTTTGAGAGTCAACAAAAACAGATTTGGTCCGACCGATGAAGTGGGAATTTTTAAAATGACAGAAAAAGGTTTGTCCGATGTAAGTCAGGCGGATTTAAATCTGGTGAGTGGAGAAGGAGAAAAAGTGGGAAGTGCAGTAACAGTATTGATGGAAGGAACTAGGCCAGTGATGGTAGAAATTCAGGCTTTGATAGTAGAAAGTTTTGCTCCAATGCCAAGACGGGTGTTTGCTGGAGTAGACTTTAATCGGGGACAATTGTTAACGGCGATTGGACAAAAAAGTTTGGGAATGCCACTTTATAAATATGATGTATTTATTTCGGTAACTGGGGGAATAAAAGTAGATGACACCGGAGCGGATTTGGCAATATTGGCAGCTATGTGGAGTAGTTATAAGGAAAAGCCAATGGTAGGTGGAGTATTTGTGGGGGAAGTGAGTTTGTTGGGAGAAGTAAGAAAGGTAAAATTTTGGGAAAAAAGGAAAAAAGAGACTGAGGCAATGGGAAAGAAATTAATAGAAATTAAAAATGTTAAGGAATTGAAATAGAGAATGGATCAAAAGATAAAAAAGATTTTGGAAATGTTGAGAAAGAGGAATTGGACTATGGGAATAATGGCTGTCTCTTATACACATCT
>JAHBAQ020000052.1 GCA_018500045.2 Candidatus Shapirobacteria bacterium
GTTTTGAAAATGCTCCATGGCCTGATCTAGGGTGGGCGAGAGAATACCAGGTGTATGAATAAATTTTAAAGTTGAATGGACGGTCGAACCAAAAACCGCCTCCTTAGATTTTGGAGCTTTGATTTTATCGATTTCTTGCAATTTGTATTTAAATGGGCAGCTTTGGAAAGTTTCCAGAGCTGAATAGGATAAGCGCATGGTTGTTACGTTTGTATTTTTTGCAATAAGTCTAAAATTTATATCCCGCTTGCTTTTTTGTTGAACATGCTTAATTTTATCCCAGATAGAGGGCTTGGTCAAACCCAAACATTTGTAATTAAATTCAGGAAAATGTAAAATGAAAAGAGAAAAATATTATGAAAAAGATAAATTTAGCGGTAATTGTAAAATATCTGAGACCATACAAGAAAATGATGATTATCACGGCTCTTTTGGCTTTGGGCGAAAATAGTTTAGCTCTAACTATCCCGGTAATTTATGGAAAAATTGTGGATTCGGTGGTGGTCAGTCGAACCTTTGGTGCGGAAGTGGCAACATTGCTTTTAGTTTGGTTTGTTGTACAAATGGGTGACATTTTGTTTTTTGTGGGGAAAAATCGTCGTGCCAATCAAATCGCTTATTGGGCCTCTACGGACATAATGCTTAATTCTATTAAGCATTTAATAAATTTGCCACTAGCTTTTCATAAGAGCAAAAGAATAGGTGAACTCATTCAACGTTTTAATCGAGCGGATACCTATATGTACGGCTTAGTTTTTCAGGGAATTTTTGAGGTTTTGCCTAATCTCTTAATGTCTTTTGCAGCTTTTGCGGTTATTGTTTGGATTCGCTGGGAATTGGCTCTGGTGTATGTATTTTTTGTTCTGACTTATATTTTTCTGACCATTTTTAAAACCAATCCGATCATCGATCTGCAGAAAAAGATAAACAAGGTTTTCGAAAAAGCCTACGGTAATATTTTTGATCGAACGCCTAACATTATCAACATAAAATCTAATACGGCTGAGACCTTGGAAAACAAAAAAAATCGAGAAATTTTTGACGAAGGTTTTAAATTTAATGATAAGCAAGTCATGCTTTGGAATAGGCTTTCTTTTTGGCAATCGAGTACCTTTGCTTTCGGTTTTCTGGTCTTGTTTATTTTGGGTATTTATTTTATTACATTGGAAAAAGTAAGTATTGGTCAATTTGTGATGCTGCTAACCTATATTAATCTGCTTTCTAATTCTGTAAATGGATTGGGCTGGCAATACAAGCAATTGCAAGAAAGCTTGGTAACAATCAGCCGGGCGGACGAAATTTTTAAAGAAATCCCGGAAAAATATGATGACCCAGAAGCGGTTTACTTGAAAAATGTGCGCGGAGAAGTGTGTTTTGAAAACGTGCATTTTTCCTATGAAAAACAGGAGGTTTTATCCGGCATTAGTTTTGTAGCGAAAGCGGGTAAAACCGTGGCCATTGTGGGCAAAAGCGGTGAGGGCAAATCAACGCTAGTAGATCTAATTTCCCGTTACAATGTAGCAACGCAAGGGCGAGTTCTGTTGGATGGAATAAATATCAAAAAAATAAGGCTAAGTTGCTTGCGCGAACAAATTGCCATTGTGCCCCAAGATGTCATGCTTTTCAATGATACGATTAAAAATAACATTGCTTATTCTAAAATCGGAGCTACTGAAGAAGAAATAAGAAGAGCTGCCCAATTGGCTAACTGTCACGAGTTTATTGAAAAATTTCCTAAAAAATACGACCAAATTGTGGGGGAACGAGGAGTGCAGCTTTCTGTTGGACAAAAACAGCGCGTGGCCATTGCCCGAGCTATTTTGCGTGATCCCAAAATCTTGATTTTAGATGAAGCCACGAGCGCTCTCGACAGCCAATCGGAAAAATATGTGCAGGAAGCACTAGAAGAAGTGATGAGAAATCGCACGACTTTTGTTATTGCACACCGTTTAAGCACAATTCATAAAGCTGATCTGATTTTGGTACTGGAAGGCGGAAAAATAGTTGAATCGGGCGATCATACAGAGCTCATGCAAAAAGGCGGAGTTTATCAAAAATTGAACGAATTGCAGCGAGTTTGCTGATTTTTGACATCTCTGGGCATCTCGGCTATAATTAAGAAAGTTGATAATTAAGGAGCCATAAAACCTATTCTTAACCGATACGGTTTTATTTATTTTTTGAAATTCAACGTATGTTTAAAGACGTACAAAATCCTAAGCCTGATGAAATGTTTCGTTTCGCAATCGCCCTATCTATAATTGTTTTTTTAGTTATCACTTTTGGCATCGCCTATGGCATTGCTGGGTATATTTCTTAAAATGCTTGACAAGAGTCAGGTTTTTTTATACACTTAAAGCATAGTAAATTAGTATGATTTTGACCCTTTTTATTTAACAGGATAAATCTATGAAATTTTCTACTCGGGCGGGTTACGGATTAAGAGCTAGTGTTAACTTGGCTAAAGCTTATCCGCAACAAAAGAACCTACAAGAAATTGCCGAAGAAGAAAAAATATCTCTAAAGAATTTGGAGCAGATTTTTCGTCTATTGAAAAAAAATAATTTAGTGCAAAGTCAAAAGGGCAGAGAGGGAGGTTATACTCTAAAAAAAAATCCACGAAAAATGAAGGTGGGAGAAATTATCGAGGCATTGGAAGGTCCAATTGCACCGATGCAATGTGCGGAAGGAAGCTGCTCAATGCACTGTCTGTCTCTTATACACATCTCCGA
>JAHBAQ020000080.1 GCA_018500045.2 Candidatus Shapirobacteria bacterium
ATCCATTCAAACTTCCACCTTTTGCCACTTGTCCGATTGCCAAAATACCCTCAATCATTAACCAAAAGGGGATAGCCTTCAGCCAGCCACTTTGAGCTAATCTCTTATTTCTAATAATCCAATTCCAAAACCAAAATAATTCTCCCAGTCTCAACCATTTATATCCCGCCACCCATTTATTTTGAGCTATCAAAATATTTACTCCTATCAATACCAACACCCAAAATACTTCAAACCCAAAACTCCATTTTTTCTTTTTCCCATTGTTAATCAAGTCCAAAATTATCAAACCTAAGCAAATTACATCCACCAAATATAAAGTCGGTGAAAAATAATCCACCCTTATACCCCAAATTGACGTCCAATCAAACCAAAAATGTCTCCCTAGCTGTGTCGGCAACAAAAATATCAGGCTAAAAAACGCTATTTTTTCACATTTTACCCAAAATTCCTTCACACCCAAATCTTATCATAAACCAAACTCAAACCTCCAACCCATCTTGGATGGGTTAAAAACAAAATTCCCCTCCTTTCTTCAAAGGAGGGGATCAAGGGGTAGATTTAAAAAATTATACTTCCGGTTTTATCACCACATGTCTCTCTTCACCTTCACCTTCCGACTCACTCACCACACCTTCCATTCCCGAAACTATCATATGACACACTCTTCTCTCGTATGAACTCATATTAGCTAAAGCTACATTTTTATGACTCACCAAACATTTTTCTGCCAAACCTCTCACCATTTCTTCCAATCTTTGTTTTTGTTCATTGCGATAATTATTTATATCCAACAATACTCTAGTGTTTTCACCCACCTGATTACGTACCATCAACGATAAAAGTAATTGCACTGAAGCTAAATTTCGACCTCTAAAACCAATCAAACCAGCCGGATTAGCTACAGTTACTCCCACCAACACTTGTTCTTCTTCACCTTCAATATCTTCTACAAAGGCTTTTTCCACCTCAAAATTAATTTGATTTAAAAAATCACAAGTGATTTGTAAAATTTTTTCATTTCGTTTTTTGTTATCCATAGTCGCTATTTTAACATGAAAAAACAACTTTTAAGCCACAAAATAGACCAGACTAACTGGCTTTTACCCTTGCCCTGCAAGGTCCATAGATACCCCGAAGAGGATAGAAAGGGAAGGGTTAGGGTTTTTTCTTACTAATTTTATTTACCAATACTTGTTGTCCAATCATCAACACCGAGTTAGCAAACCAATAGAGAAGTAATCCCATCGAAAAATTCCAGCCGATAAAAATCGTCATTGCTGGCATCATATAAAGTGATTGGGTTCTCATCGCCGCCATCATATCATCTTCTTTATCTTTGGTCTTTTCCACTATTTTTTCATCTACCTTCGGATTTGGCATCATTATTTTGGCACTAAAAAACTGGAGTATTCCCGAACCCAACAATAATACCAAAGGTAAGATCAAATCAGCTGTAATTCCTTTGGAAAACACTTTAGCCGGCGACAAAGCCAAATCACTTCCAAAATAATTCAAATTAAAATTAAATCCTTCACTAATCTTAAAAGAAGGGATCAATTGAGCATTAATTTCATTAATACTCCCTTTTTGTCCATTCCCCGAAAATCCAGTTACCAAATTAAAGGCTGAGAAAAATAACAACAATACTACTATCTGTAAAATCTGCGGTAAGCAACCAGAAAGGGGATTAATCCCTTCTGCTTTATACAATTCCATCTGCGCTTTAGCCAAACCTTGCTTATCACTTCCATATTTCTCTTTTAATTTATTCAATTTGGGTTGAATTTCTCTGGTTTTATTAGCTGACTTCAAACTTGGCCAAATCAATGGTAATAAAACTAGTTTCAAAGCCACAGTCACCAACACAATTGCCCAACCAAAATTTCCCACCAAATAATAACAACCAAACAATGCATTAACAAACGGTGCAATAAATAAATTCATAAAAATTTAATTTCTAAGTTACTTATTGTAACAAATCAATCCCACTTCCACCGCCCGGTCGACATCTTATTATCCGTTTAATTCCCAACCATAATCCCTTTATTACCCCATATTTTTCTACTGCCTCATAGGTATATTCCGAACAACTCGGCACAAATCGGCAATGTTCACCCCTAGAAACATACTTCTTATACCAAACCAACAATTTCAAAATTACTTTTTTCATTTTTCTTTCCACCCAAAAATCTTTTTCAACTCTATCTCTATTTCCTTAGGTTTAACTTCCAACACTTCTTTTTTAGCCAAAAACAATATCCTTTTACCTTCATCAAATTTTTCTATATTTTTTCCCAGCACTTCCATTAGTCTTCTCTTTATTTTATTTCTCTCTACTGCTTTTTTAGAAATCTTTTTTGAAATTATCGTTCCAAATTTAAGTTCATTATCTTTTTTATCTAACATCAACACCCCAAAAAAACGTGAAAAACCGCCAAAAATCCCATCTTTTCTTATTTCTTCAAACTCACTTCTTTTAGAAATTCGATTCTTTTTTTTCAACACAATACAATTATACTAGCTTACGCGCTAATTTTTTTTCTACCCTGTGCCCTTCTTCTCTTCAAAACATTTCGTCCAGTTGCACTCATCATTCTTTTCAGAAATCCGTGAACTCTTGAATGTCTTTTTGTTTTTGGTTGATAGGTTCCTTTAGTTGCCATATCGCTAATTCTACCATAAAAAATTAAATTAAAAACCAACTAATAAAATGTTGTTTTACAAAGACTTCCGCTCCTAAACTACTCCTTTCATTTTGTGGAAAACTCATTTATTATTATGTGGATAACCTCTTTCCCCCCGAAAAGTTTTATATTCATTTTGTCTTGTTTTTATTTTATAAACCTTACAATTTTAAACTTTATAACTAACTTATGGACTTAATCCGTCTTTGGAAAAACACCCAAGAAGAAATCAAAATCGTTTTATCTCCCGCTGTTTATCAAACCTATATTAGTAAAGTTGAACTTATCAGTCTTGAAAACAATCAAGCTGTTTTAGCTTGTCCCAATTCTTATTTAGTCGATTTCAATAAAAAACGTCACTATCATTTCATCAAAACTGCTCTTGATAATCAAACTAAAACCGATAACACTCTTATTTTTATAGTTAAAGAATCTACCCCCGAAATTACCACTCAAGCTCCAGTCGCCCCACTTTTTGAATACACTCTACAAAAAAACACCTTTCAAAGCAGTCTTCACCCAAAATATACTTTCGATACTTTAATTGTTGGTAACAGTAATAATTTTGCCTACGCTGCTGCTCAAGGTATCGTTAAAAACCCCGGTCTTTCCTATAACCCATTTTTTATTTGGGGTGGGGTAGGAGTTGGCAAAACCCATCTTATGCAAGCCATTGGTCACGAAATTCTCAAAAGTAATCCTAATTTCAAAATAAAATATTTTCCTGCTGAAACTTTTGGCAATGAACTCATCGCCGCCCTCAAAAGTAAAACCATGAATCAATTCAAAGATAAATACCGCAACCTTGATTGTATTTTGGTTGATGATATTCAATTTATTGCCGGCAAAGAGTATATCCAAGAAGAGTTTTTCCACACCTTTAACTCACTTCATATGAATGGTAAACAAGTTATTCTTACTTCCGACCGCAAACCTAGCGAAATTGACCATCTTGAAGACCGCTTAGTTTCCCGATTTTTAGGCGGTTTAACTGTTGATATTCAACTTCCTGATTACGAAATGCGAGTTGCTATTATTAATCAAAAAATTGAAGAAAAGGGGATAAAGATTACTACCGACGCTGCGTCTTTTTTAGCTAACAATATTGAATCAAATATTCGTGAAATCGACGGTAAAATTCAACAACTAACTATTCAAGCAATTGCTGGTGGGGTAGGGGAAATCACCCTTGATTTTGCTCAGCATTTTTTTGATCCATCTCTTCATCAAACCACTAGTTTCATTAGTAATTCCAAAATCAACCCCAAACATGTTATTTCTGTCTGTGCTAAATATTTCAATATTAAAACCGGGGATTTATGTGGCAAAAGTCGTAAAAAAGAATTAGTTCAAGCCCGTCATATTACTGCTTATCTTCTTTTATCTGAAGCTAATTTACCTTTAGAAGAAGTTGGTCGTTTTCTTGGTGGCCGCGACCACACCAGTATTATGCACGCCCGCGACAAAATCCACCATGACTTTTCCACTAATCCACAAATCACCAAACTTATCAACCAAATAAAATCATCTTTTTAATGTTTAAAAACTTATCCACATCTAAACACTATTTATCCACTAACTTTTCCACAATTATTTTTCTGCTTTTCCCCCGAAACTTACCCCAACTCAATTTAACCTTATAAGACAAATAACTATGATTACTACCAACTTACCAATCATTTTATCTTTTAAACACAACAAAACTAATACTTTTTGCCGTTTTTTCAATATTTTTAGTTTTCCATTCCACTTATCTACCATACTAATAACTACCACTACTATTTTTTTTATTAATTTATATCTATAATAAAGCCAATGAATCTTTCTCTTCTTCAGGAGAACCTTAACCTTGCCTTGAGTAATGTTTCCCGTTTTGTTTCTTCTAAAAATCAATTACCAGTCTTGAGTAATATTTTGTTTTCCACCGACCAAGGCCGTCTCAAACTATCTGCCACTAATTTAGAATTAAGTATTAATTATTGGATCGGCGCCAAAATTGATCAAGAGGGGAGTATTACTATTCCTTCAAAAGAAATTACTGAATTTGTCTCCTATCTTCCTTCTGGAAAACTCGATCTGGAATTAAAGAATAATTTAATTACTCTTTCTTCAGAAAAAAATCAATCGACTTTTACTACTCTTCCTCCAACTGACTTTCCTGAATTTCCTCAAATCAACCCTGACACTGAATTTGAAATTGATGTTGCTTTATTAACCCAAGCTATTTCTCAAATTTCTTTTTCTGCCGCTCTCGATGACACTCGTCCGATTTTAACCGGTATTCTTTGTTCTTTTAATCAAGATTTTATTCGTTTCGTTTCCACAGATGGTTTTCGGCTTTCTTTTAAAGAAATTAAACTAATTACCCCACTTAATTTAAAAACCGATCAAACTATTAACTTTATTATTCCTGCCAAAAGCCTTATAGAGGTCACTAAACTCTCTAAAAATAATCAAAAGATAAAAATTGGGTTAACTCTCGACGAACACCAGGTCGTCTTTCTTATGGACGATGTTGAATTAATCTCTCGTCTTATTGATGGTGATTTTCCTGACTATCAAAAACTAATTCCTGAAAACTACACCACTAAGATTTTTATCAATCACGACGAACTTCTTCAGTCAGTTAAAATTGCCTCTGTTTTTGCTCGTGAATCCGCTAATGTTGTTCGTGTTAGTATTAAACCTAACAAATTAGAACTCAGTGCTAATGCTCCCCAGATCGGTCAAAATCAAACCCAGCTCGAAGTTAAAACTGAAGGTGAAAATCTTGATGTTGCTTTTAATTATAAATTTTTGACTGACTTTTTAACTGTCTGTAAAAGTCAAGAAATTTTAGTTGAGCTTAATGAAAGTCTTACCCCAGTCTTTTTTCATGACCAATCCGATCCATCATTTACTCACATTATTATGCCAGTCAGATTACAAGACTAATTTTACTTAAAAACATAAATCAATTGTGTTTCTTGTGAATCAGTGTTGTTTTCTTTTAGCCAAGCCTCTACTTCTTCTCTTGCTTTTGGTAAATCGTTCTCATTACTCACGATTACTTCCAAATACCCTTTATTCAAATATCTGTCTGCTCTAAAATATTTTCCTTTATAAGGCAAAAACGGACTTAAATCATCTACTGAAACACTATCCGATAGATCTTCGGATTTATAATCACTAGCATTTATTTTTTCCCCCTCATCAGTAACAAAAACATTCTCATTACTTTTATCTTTATTAAGAGTGGAGCTAGTACTCGAAGATTCATTTTCCGTCTCTTTTTCTTCAATATTGGTAATTTGGTTTGTTTCTACTAGTATTTCTTGATCAGGATCTTTTTTGGTTTGTTTTTTTTCTGTATCAGTACTCTTGTATGTTATTTTTAAAACCACCAATATTATCGCCAAAAAAAATAAAATTAACAAAAACCAATATTTTTTAAACCAACCCATAAACCATTCTACCTTAACTAAATAACTTTGTTAACTTAATTATAATTCCGTCCAGTATAAAATACCCCACATTTTCCCTCTACTGGTTGAATTTAATCTTTTAGTCCACCCACTAGTTGACTTGTTTTTATAATACAAAGCCGTTGATCCACCACCATCCATTTCCAATGCTACCAAACATCCTAAATTTTTCGCTATCTTTGCCACATCAGCATTTTTAAATCCCTTAGTTGTCGTTATCTGAATAAAATTATTTTTATTTACTTGACAAATTACTTGTCTTTCGGCGTGATCCGATTTTTCATAAACCTTTGATTGAATTTGATTGTTATAAACTAAATACCCAAAAGTAGTTATTGTATTTCGCACACCAGTATCTATTACTGATTGATATGAGATTTTTCTTCTAGCAATTACAGATTGTAAAATTTCCTTTCTTGGATTCTTGTTTTCATAAAATAATTTTAAAGTATTAGTGTTGTCTATGCCTGCTACAGGCATTCTTTTACTTTTTGACTCTGGGTCATTCCTCTTTACTTCCCCTTCATTCAAAATAATCCCGTTACCAGAGTATTTTTTCCAATATTTACTATTGTTATAAAAAGCATTATATTTTACGTGAATATCATTATTAAATCCTACTGCTATCTTATTTTTTATCCCCACTTTATCAACTGTTTTTTCTAAAATATTATTTATCTGATCATACTCTTTACCGTATTTGTCAGTAGTGTATTTTCTTAATTGTTTATAAGGCTCTTTAGCCCAGATATGACTAGTGTAATAACCATCGTGTTTAACTATGTAAACTTTTAAAGTATCACTCTCAGCTGTATAAGTTGGTTTTGATGGTTTTAATGGAGGATAATCCTGTTGACTTACAACACTTGGTGTTGGTAAAGGAGGTTCGTCTTCTTCTTCAGTCGGAGTTGGCCCTGTTGTAATTTCGGGATCTTCTTGCTCTCCTGTTGGTACCCTTGTTGGTGTTTGAGTTAAGGTAGGATTAATGATTATCTGACCATCTTCAATGTTAGATAATGATTCTTTAAGTAATGAGGCATCTAAAGCATTAACTA
>JAHBAQ020000089.1 GCA_018500045.2 Candidatus Shapirobacteria bacterium
AGTAGCAGATAAATATGGAGTCGATGTGGTGAGAATGTATTTGATGTTTATGGGACCGTTTGATTCGACTATGGCTTGGAATGAAAAGACACTGATGGGGGTGAAGAGATTTTTGGATAGATTCGATAAATTTACCACAGCTTTCTATAGAGATAATCAGACTAATGAAATTACTGCTGACAGAAAAGATGTTTTATTGATAATTAATAAGCTAATTAAAGGAGTGACCGAGGATTTGTCTAGTTTTAAGTACAATACAGCTATTGCTAAACTGATGGAGGCTTTGAATAGTTTATCGACTTATAAATTAGCAATTAAGAGGGATGAGATTTTAATTTTAGCTAAGTTAATTGCTCCATTGGCTCCTTACTTGGCCGAGGAGGTTTGGAGCCATATTAGGAGTGAAAATGATGCAGTTTCGGTCCATTTGAGTGACTGGCCCAAGGCTGATGAAAAATATTTAGTAGAAGATGAAGTTAGTTTACCGGTGGCGATTAATGGTAAAGTCAGAGGACAGTTAACAGTTAAGAGTGATGAGTTGGTGGTTAGCAATAAGGAAAAAATAATTGCTAAGGCGAAAGAATTAGAGCAAGTCAAAAAATGGATAGGTGAGGGTAAGATAGTAAAAGAGATATATGTGCCAGGGAAAATGGTAAACTTGGTAGTACAATGATATAGTCAATTAAATTGACTCGATAAAATAATACTTAATATATCAAGCAGTTTTGTGTTTTGACTGCTAGTGGTAATTAAATTGGTTGAAAGACCGAATAAATGATGAAAATTGAAACTTTAAAGCTAAATAATGGAATTAGAGTAGCGATAGTGCCAATAATTGGTTTAAGATCGGTGACGGCAGAGGTATTTTTAAAAATCGGGTCGAAATATGAAAGAAGTGATGAATTTGGTATCAGCCATTTTTTGGAACATATGGCGTTTAAAGGAACGACAAAAAGACCAGTAGCGGCTGATATAAATAAAGAAATTGATAGTAAAGGTGCTGGCTATAATGCGGGAACAGGTCAAGAAATGACTTCATATTATATAAATACAACCAAAGAAAACATTTCTTGGGCAGTAGAATTATTGTCTGATATATTAACCAACTCAGTGTTTGATAAGGATGAAGTGTTAAAGGAACGAGGTGTAATCATTGAAGAGATCAGAATGTACCGAGATAACCCAATGATGGGATTGTCAGGGGAATTAACTAAATTTTTATATGGAAAGTCACCGATTGGTTGTTGGGATATTGCCGGGGAAGTAAAGGATATTGAAGAAGTTGACAGAAATAAAGTGGTTAGTTATAGGAATAGGTTAATTAATCCAGCGAATATAGTAGTGGTTTTGGCTGGAGATGTTGATTCTGGGGCTTTTGGTGAAGTTGAGAAATATTTTGGCAATTTTGATTTGGGTGAAAGTAATAAATTGGATGAAGTAAAGGTAATATTGAACCAGAAAAAAGAAAAAAAGATGGTTAGACAAGTTGAACAGGGTCATTTTGCTTTAGCAGTGCCGGCTTTAAAAGCTAGAGATAAAAGAAAATATGCTTTTAGATTGTTAGATATTGTTTTAAATGGTAATAGTTCGTCAAGACTTTATCAAAAGATTAGAGAAGATAAGGGTTTGGCTTACTATGTTTATTCGGTGTCGGAAAGTTTTGAGGAAGCGGGTTTTTGGGGGGTTCAATCAGGGGTGAAACTAGAAAAGATTGATGAGGCAATGGATATAGTGAGAAAGGAAGTTTTGTCAGTTAAGGATACTATCAGGGATGATGAGCTTCAAAGAGCTAAGGATTATTTGATTGGTAAAGTAAAGTTGGCAATGGATAGGACGAGTTATTGGTCAAGTTTGATTGGTCAAAAATGGTTATTGGAAGATGAATTAGTAGATATAGAAAAAGAGCTTAAAGAATATCAAAAAGTAGCTTTAAAAGAAGTTTCAGCTTTGGCTAATGAAATATTTAAGGAAGAAGAAATTAGGCAGGTTTTGATAGTAAAAAAGTAGGTTTTTGAACCGGAAATGTTATTACAGGTTGTTGTAAGAACGTTTTAGCAATTTAAGTCTTATTCTGCTAGAGGATAATGGGTCTTTTTTTCTTTGGTTTATTAGGGGAAAATGTTATTTTTAAGGATTTTTGAAAAAGTTATTATAGGATGTTTTTAGAAAAGAAAAGTTAGTAAATTTTTGATGGGATGTGATTTTAAATGATATATTATCAAAAGTAGGTTTTTGTTGATTTGTAAAAGTGGTTAGTGGTGTAGTAGAGGAGTAGGTTTTGGGGTTAAAAAGTGGTTTAGTTAACCTTATTTTATGATTGTTGCGGAAATAAATATATTTTTAAGTATTAAATGATGTAGAAGAGTAAGTTTTTAGGATGGTTATTTTGCGGTTATTTTATAGGAATAGTCTTAGGAATAATCGATTCATTAAAAATGCGGAGAATAATAAAAATATGCGGTTAAATAATATTATTTAGCTTTGAAAACTGCGGTTAATATGTTTTAAATGACTTAATTTTATTAAAAATGTCTAAGTTTTAAGGTTAATGAATATGGGAATTAATAATTTGAATCTAAATAGGATGAAAGGTATTTTTGAAGAAAAAAAAGTTAATGAATTTTTATTGAGAGGAAAAAGACTGTTTAGTAGAGAATTAAGTCAAAAATGGGGTTTGAATTATAGGTTTATATATTGATATATTAAGGTTGGAAATTTTATCAGTTTTGATGGTTAACTGCTAAGAGAGGGAAAGATGGGTGATTGATCGAAGTTGTGGTTAAAAATGGAATTGACTAGATTTAGTGAGTATCCCCACCAGGAATTGAACCTGGATTTGTCGCTTAGGAGGCGACCGTTCTATCCGTTGAACTATGAGGACGAGTTAGTTGGTCAGATCATCAGTCTGTCAGTTATTCAGTTTGTTAATTAAAACCTTTTTTGAAGAATTGAGTTGACAATGATTGACTAGTTAAAGCGGGTCGGGGATACTGGATTCGAACCAGCAACCTCAGCGTCCCGAACGCTGCACGCTAGCCAATTGCGCCAATCCCCGAATTAAGTAGCCTTATTATAGCTTATTTTGGGTAATACTGGTTTTGATGTAGTTGACGATGGTAAAAAGTGTATTTATACTGATTAATATATGACAGATTTTGATAGAAACGTGAGGACCTTGTTGGTTTGTTTTGTAGTGGCTTTGTCGGTATTGGTACCATTAAGAATAGTTAAGGGTGATTCTGTTTTGATTGTGAGAGAAGCTGAGGTTTTGGGGGAGTCGGAGGAAGTTGTTGGTGATCAGATGGAATTGATCTATGGAGATGAAATAGTTGAAGAAAATGTTGATGAAGTGGTGTTACCTGATGCCGAAGTACCGATGGTAAAGGAAACTGAAGAGTAAATTAAAACTGATTAGTTTTATTTTTTGATAGAAAGTGAGTAAAGGTTTTTGATGGAGGAAGAAGATAGGTTGGTTAGGATAACTATTTTATTGCCATCGAACCAGGGATAAACACAGTTAGAGTCGAAATTTGAGGACAAAATAGTTTGCTGATTAGTACCATCGTAGTCGATGACTTTGAGGTCTTGAGATTGAACATAAACAAGATTATTGGTGTTGGGTATCCAGAAAAGTTGGGAAATATCTTTTTGAGAACCAATTAGGAAATTAGTGTCGTCTTTAATATCGTAGACGTAATAATTATCTGATTTAACCTGACGACTTTGGTTTTGAGTACTTTGAGCTGGGGGTGGAGTGATTAAATTATCCTCGATATTACCGTCAATTTGAGCCAAATAGAGAACTTTATCTTCTTTGGTGGAATATTGGACATGTTGAGCCGAGGCGGTGGAAATTAATGGTTGAATCTCTTTGGGAAGTTTGTCGATTTTATTGGCAATAATAAGAGATGTTTGGGTTTGCCAATCGGCGGAAATCTCTTTGAGGTTTTTGGTAACATCGGTAAGTTTTTGGGAAGAAATAGGACTATCGAGAGAAAGGATGTAATTGATTTTTGTTTTGGGGTTATTGGCGAGAATTTGTCGAGAATTGGGTGAAAAAGTGTAATTAAATTCAGTCCAATTAATAGTGGCGGAATTAGTGGCCAATTGACGGGTGTCGCTACGAATAAGGGAAATTGGTAAGCCGGTTGATTCAATTAAGTAACTGTCTCTTATACACATCT
>JAHBAQ020000049.1 GCA_018500045.2 Candidatus Shapirobacteria bacterium
ATCTAATTATACAAGTATTTTTTTTCAGCCAATATTAAGTATTACTTCATAAACTCATTACCATATGAAATATCAAAAAATTATTTTTCCTACCATCTTGGTTTCCTCATCGTTTCTCGTTTTTTTGAGTATTAAAAGTCAAATATCTAAAACATCTAACCAATCATTTAAATTTAATAATCAAAACTCATCATCATTAAATCAACAAGACGAAATTAATAGCAATCTCATTTATCAAAAACTTTCAGTTATCTCTAACCGTTGTCGTGGTTGTGGTAAATGCGTTCACCTTGATCCTCAACATTTCGAAATGTCCAATCAGACCGCCGTAGTTACTTCATCAAACAACCTAAATTCATCCAACTTAGCTATGGCCATTAACAATTGTCCGGCTCAAGCCATTGTTTTAGAATAAATTATGACTAATTATAATTTTTTCCTCATCTCTGTCATTGTCTTATTTTTTTATTTTCTTAGTTTTTTCTTGGTTAAATCCCAAAAAATTACCCAAATTCAACACCGCCGATTTTGGAATATTATTTTACTTACCACTTTCCTTGTTTCCTGTTTCTTAGGTTTATTTTTAGCCTTTTCTGTTGATCAGCAACTCTCTCTTAAATTTTATCTACCCCTTATCTGGTATCACGTTGAGTTTGGCATCGTTATGGCTATTGTAGCTATCTTTCATACTTTTTGGCATCTACCATATTTCAAATCAATCTTTCAAAAAAAATAATTTTTAGTGTAAAATAACGCTATTAATTATTAAATTTTTAGTGATTTCTAATCTTTCCGAAAAAGTTACTTTAAAGTCTGATATTTTAGTCGGTCTCTATGTTTTTTGTATTATTACTGCCGAGCTTATGGGTAGCAAAAGTTTTCCTTTATTTAAAATTTTCAACTTTAATTTAACCGGATCTGTCGGTATGTTTTTAATTCCTTGGATTTTTTCCATCAATGATATTTTTACCGAAAGTTTTGGTTATAAACGTGCCAAAAACTTAGCCAAGATTTCTTTAATCGTTGTCTCTTTGTTAATTTTATTGGCTGCCTTTGCTGTCATTTTACCCCCGTCAGTCAGATATGCTTCTACCAACGAAGCCTACAAAACCATTTTTTCTCAATCTATCAGAATTTCTTTAGCCAGTCTTATTGCTATGGCTGTTTCCAACTTTGCTGATATAAAAATATTTTGGCGTCTCAAACAAAAATTATCCAAATATGGCCTTTGGTTTAGGAATAACCTTTCCAATCATTTAGCCGTCCTTTTAGATACTGTCGTCTTTATGACTTTAGCTTTTTACAATCCAGCACATCAATTTTCTGACAATTTTCATTTTCTTTTAGGTATCATAATTCCTTATTGGCTTCTCAAAGCCTTTATGTCCACTCTTTCTACTCCTTTTGTTTATGCCGGCATTAAATGGTTAAAAAAATAATTTGTGATCACCAATTATTCTCAAGCTTTATCTTATCTTCGTCGTTCTGTTCCTAGTGGTTCCAAGCGTTTTCCTGGTTCTCTTGGTCTTGATCGCCAAAAAGAAATTCTTCGCCGTTTAAATAATCCTCAAGATAAAATTAAAACTATTCATATTGCTGGTACCTCTGGTAAAGGCTCGACTGCCTCATACCTTAGTTCTCTTTTAGTAGGGCAAGGGTTTAACGTTGGCTTGACTGTTTCTCCTCATCTTTTAGATGTTCGCGAACGTTTCCAAATTAATAACCAATTAATTTCCCAAAAAGAATTTGTTATTTATCTCAATCAAATAATTCCAGTCATCGAAGAAGTCAAAAAAACTAATTTTGGTAAACCAACTTTTTTTGAAATTCTTATTGCTTTAGCTTTTTATATTTTTCACCAAAAGCAAGTTGATTACGCTGTTGTCGAAACTGGACTTGGTGGTCTTAGTGATGGGAGTAATGTTATCAACTCTTCCAATAAAGTTGTTGTTCTCACCAAAATTGGTCTTGATCACACCAATATTTTAGGTCCAAATTTAACCACCATTGCTACTCAAAAAGCCGGAATTATTCATCCTCACAATCCTTGTTTTTCCATTCACCAAACAAATTCCGTCAAACAGGTTTTTGATCAGGCAGCCACCCAGAACCAGACAATTATTAATTATATTTCCCGTCAAAATATTTCTCATGTCCAATCTCAAAATTTTAATTTAATTTACGATTTTTCTTTTCAAGGTTTATCTTTAAAATCGCTTATCGTTAATAGTATCGGTCTTTATCAGACTGAAAATAGTGCTCTAGCCCTATCAGTTGTTAAATTCTTGTCCGACCGAGATAAATTTGTTTTAGATATTAAAAATATTTATCAATCAATTTTTGATTGTCACTTTTCTGGTCGCGCCGATATTCAAAAAATTAAACAAAAAACTCTAATTTTAGATGGGGCTCATAATCCTCAAAAAATGAGATCTCTTGTCAAGAGTCTTAAATTGTTTTTTCCCGGTCAAAAATTTACTTTTCTTTTGGCCTTCAAACAACGCAAAGACTTTTCTAAAATGATCAAAATGATTTTGCCAATTGCCGATCAAGTAGTTTTAACTAAATTCAAAGTTACTTCACAGGATATGATTCAATTATCTCAACCACAACTAAGTTTAAATCGTCTGTTTACCAGGCTTAATTTTTTTAATTTCAAAAACATTTCCGATCAATCAGAAGCCTTAAATTTTGTTTTAACGTCAAACAATCCTATAGTCGTTACCGGCAGCCTTTATCTTTTAGGCGAAATTTATCCTCTATTAAACAA
>JAHBAQ020000051.1 GCA_018500045.2 Candidatus Shapirobacteria bacterium
AGCCCTGCCCTGTCAAAGGAAGGGTTTTTAATTTCCACTCATAAACTCCTTCCAAATCAAATAAAGTTGCGTTGTCGAATAAGCATCTCTCGCCACGTAATCAGCAATTTTTTGAAAGTCTTTGTTATCAAACAATTCATTGACATCACCACCATGTACCCCGGCTTCTTTTGGATTTTCTATCCCAAATGCTTTACATAAAATTTCTAATTTATACCCGTGGCTTTGTCTAATTTTAGTTTGTAAATCAATAAATTTGTCCGACCCCCATTTTTTCACTTCAAATGGTACTTTTACCCGATTAATTCCTGAGCGAATTATTAAATAAGGGAAATCAAAATTATCCCCATTATAAGTCACAAACAATTCATATTCAGTAGCAATTTTCCAAAATTCAGTCAACAATTCCTTTTCAGTTACAAAAATTTTATAACTATAATTTTCTTTTTCTGGTACTAAATCTTTTTCTCCTAATAATAATACGATACCTTTTTGCGACCCTGGGTTATACGCTCCAATGGCACACACTTTACCAAAAATAGCATATAAACCAGTTTTCTTTTTTGCTTCTTCTTTATCCTCAGTCGCTCTTTCCAAATTATTTATCAAATAATCCTGTTCCACCTCATCTAATTGTTCAAATTTTTTCCCTACTGTTTCAATATCAAACACCATTGTCTTAGAAATAGGGGAGTATTCTGTCACATCTTCATTATTTACTATCTGACAACTATCGATAATCAAACTAATTCGGCCGTTATATTCTTGTGTTTTACCATTAACTTCAATTATTTTCCCTTGTTCCAAGTTGCATTGAGGAATATTATTATTCCAAATTTTTGCTTCAATTATGCCGTCTTTATTCGACAATTCCAATTGGTAATAAACATCACCTTTACTCGTTTGTTTATTTTCTTTTTTTAGTACCAAAAAATGTTCATCTCTAATTAAATCGTTTGCTTGGAATTTTACTGCCATTACCAATTATAAAGCATTTAACCTGATTTTTTCCTGATACGCCTTCAATATGTTACAATATACCCACTATGAATTCTGCCATATCCATAGGAGTCAATTCCCCACAAACAGTCAACGCTATTGTTGAAATAGCTAAGGAAACTCACAACAAATACGAATACGACGAAAAGCTCGATATTATCAAGCTTGATCGTGTCTTACATTCGCCTATGCATTATCCGGTTGATTACGGCTTTATTCCTCAAACTCGTTCCAAAGATGGTGATCATCTTGATGTTATGATTATCACCAACTCTCCGGTCTTCACCGGTTGTCTTATCGAAGTTCGACCAATTGGTATATTAATTATGTCCGACGAAAATGGTGACGACGAAAAAGTCTTAGCTGTACCCTTAAAAAATCCTAATTACGATCATGTTAAAAACCTCAAAGATGTTGAACCTCATTTTTTAAAAGAATTAGTCCACTTTTTTTCTGAATATAAACGCCTCGAAAACAAAAATGTTACTGTCAAGGGTTGGTTAAATCGTACCGAAGCTTACAGGATAATTAAAGAATCGAACAAAGTTTATATGGCCGAAGAACATCAAAAAAACATAGAACTGTCATCTTCTCATATTCTCGAGTAATTTTATTCAAAAATCCTTGTTATTAATCAATCCGGTAATTTAAATTTAGTGGATTAATTAAAAATAGCTTTGTAATACCTCATTTCTAGTTTAAAACTTGATTTTTTAAACTAAAATGTTAAAATCCAGTAACAATGGGAAAAGAATCATATAACGAAAATTATAGGATATCATTTCGTGGTGATTATCCTGGTGTTACTGTAAGTAGTAGATACACCGATATATTAACAGCTCTTGTTAGACGTGGTAGCATTGATTTTAAAGAATATAAAGGTGGACCTCTAAATTTACACAATCCAAATGAATCATGGGTCTCACCAATGGAAGTTATTGATTCTTGGGGACAACAAAATTTTCATCTTCTACGTATAGGCGGCACTCCAGAAACACAAAAAACCACCGAAGCTGACGTTCTTCTTTTTGACGAAATGCAAGTCAAATTAGGCTCTAATCCTGACCTTGAAAACCTACTCAATAGTTTTTTTAGAAGCGTAACTCCAAAAAACCTCATTAGACCAGTACAAGTTGGTATCAATGTTTTTCCCAGAATGTATACCCCGGAAGAATTTGATAACAATAGATTGCCGGTTAGAATCCAAAAGCTTGCCGCAGAAACAGGTTTAACCATTAACCATACTTACGATTTTCGCGAACCATCTTATGCTCCAAGTTTGGAATTTAGTCAAGAATCGGGAATGTGTGCTCTCAATGAAAGAGAATATCTTACCGAAAAAGGTAAAAAAGTTTTCGTTACCGATTTTATTCTCAACAATGATCCTTGGAAATTTTATCAAGTTCTTTCTGGCGAAAGACTGTCTGATTTTCTCAGCAACCACGATCCTTCAACCCCAATTCCACTAAGAATTGACTCTGGTTGTGATAGTGGTCAACTTTATCACGACCGTGGTTGTGAATGCCGTGATCAACTCCATAAAGCTATTGACGAAAGTATTCAAGAAGGTGGATTAATTATTCATATTCCCACTCAAGACGGCCGAGGTTACGGTATGGTTACCAAAATGGAAACCGAAGGCATCAAACGCGGTCATGTTATGACATATAACCACGACAATCCTGTTCCAGTTGATACAATCAAGGCCGCTAAATTAGTTTTTGGTGAATCAGAAGAATTTGATATCAGAACATTTGATGGTGTTGGTCGAATTTTAAAAACCCTTGGTGTTCATAAAATTTGTTTGATGACTGATAACAAAACCAAAATTCGTCACATGAAAGAAGCAGGGGTAGAAGTCTGCAGAATCCTTGATGCTCAAGTTGTTGTAACTGACCCTGAATTGGCTAATCATATAAAATCTAAACATGAGGATCACGCCCATTATAATGGAGGTATTCAATAACAATGATAGAAAGATTATCAAACTACGAACAGAGCAGTCCAATGATTACTAAAATCAGACAGCGTTGGTTTGAAATTGATGCTATGTCTGGCGTTGGACTTGATCCTGTAGTTGAAAAAATACCCCAAGAAGTTTGGAACCAAGTTGGTAAAGGTAATATTGCCGATGGTATCACTTTTTTTAATCAAAAAATCATTGATGCCACTGCTTCTCAAACTGTTGACTACAAAATTAACGCTAATTTTTATTCGGGCGAGCAAGGTCGACGAGCTCTCAAAAACACCTTTGATTATCTCAAAAAAACTCACCCAGAAATCTTACGTGTCTGTGACGGTAAATTTGCCGATGTTGGTCATACCGCCGATCATTTAGCCGCTGAAATATTTGAAGAACTTGATGCTGACGCTGTTCTCTTAAATCCCTATCTTGGTTCCGATGCTATTAAACCATTTACCAAATACAAAGATAAATTGGTTATTTTGTGTGTTAATACCTCCAATCCATCAGCCGATGAAACTCAAAATATTCCTCTCGCTGATGGTACACCTTATTGGAAATTCATTTTACGGAAGAGTTTAGAAGAATGGGGTAATAACAATATTATTCCAGTTCTCAGTGCTACTCATCCAGAAAATTTAATCGGTATCCGTAGTCTTGTTGGTCAATTGCCCATTTTACTTGCCGGTGTCGGTTCTCAAGGGGGAGATCTTAACCAAAGTGTCCCTCAGTGTCTCGACAAAAACGGTTATGGGCTCATGATTAGTGCTTCCCGAGCTATTTTATATCCCGAAAGACAACCAGGTGAATCATTTCCCGACGCCTCACGCCGAGCCATAACTGATCTAAAAAACAATATTAATCAAGCAAAAACACTTTCTCATGGTTGAAAGATTATCTCCCTCTGAATTTGCTGGAATTAATTTTAGCCAGACTGCTGAATTGCATTATCAGCCCGATTTCATTAAAAAAATTAATCCCGACCGAACTTTCATCTTATTGCTAGGTCCATCAGCTATCGGTAAATCCACTTTAATCAAAGCCGTTAATCAACAAACCAACAATTCTCTTGAATATATATCTCCATATACTACCAGACCTCTAAGAGATGGAGAGACAGACAAAATCAGTGTTGATAATTCAACTTTTGATATTCTCGAATCTTCCGGTAGTTTTATTCGCGTCAACCATTTATACGGTGTTCGTTATGGTACACCTTTAGCCCCAATCCTCCATGCCTTTGAATTTGGCCGAATCCCTATTCTTGATTTTCCTCTAGATAAAACCTCCGAACTAGTACGTCCAGATTACGACTTATTTAATATTTATCTTTTTCCAGAAACATCGGATTTATGGATGGAGAAATTAAGTGATTGTGGTAGAAATACAAATGGCAGACTAGAATCAGGAATTGATGAGCTTACTATGTTACACCAAATGTCATCGCCGCATCCAGACATCCATTGTTCTATGGTCAATAATTACAAAATTGAAACCGCCGCCGCTAGACTACTTGAAGCTATTAATCGTGTCAAAAAAATAAAATAATTATTTTTCCGGTATATATTTCCTTTTTGAAAATGATCCTGGTACTAAACCATAAGCCTCACGACTTTCTGGTTTATAAATCATTCTTCTACCTATCATTTGGTCACATTGAGGACATTGTAATAACGCCTCGTCACTTTCTTTGTCGGGATTAACAAAACGAAAAGCAATCCTATCAGAATAACACCTTTTCAAATGACCCGGACCATCCTTTTGATAAATCAAAACTTTTGTACTACACCTAGCACATCGGACATCCAACATTTCTGATGACCCACCCCTCGATCGACTATACTCATCACTCTTAATTCTATAACCCTCACCGTTTGGCAATAAAAAACTTTCTCGAGACATCTTATTTAGTTTCTACTTTTTTAATTTCTGGGGGATATATTCCTCTACCAATCTTTTTGATAAAAGCATAACTCAAAAGCAAAAATGCTTTTCTGTTTTCTTTTTCATAATTTGCCGGAATCCCAATCAATCTATCACAAGTTTTACACCTTAATTCTCCTATATCTTTTAAATCCTTATCTACCAAAGAGGAAATCTCTTGAGGAGCAAAAATCCTGTCGATATACATTCTCTTTAAAGGCCCTGGACCATCTTTTTGATACAACAATACGTGTTCTCCGCAGTGATCGCAATAAATATTCAAAAATTTTGACCAACCACCTCGGTGATCTTGATACTGATCTTTTTTAAATTTAAATTTTTGCAAATCCATAGCTAAATTATACCACGAAACATCAAAAATAAAAAAAAATTTGTAACAAAAAATATCCTATTTTAGGTAAAATCAGTTGAGTTACACCACAACTAAATTTTATGAAGTCGGGAATACAGGATTCGAACCTGCAACCTCATGCACCCCATGCATGCGCGCTAGCCAATTGCGCCAATCCCCGTCGCTTGTGTATTTTACTTTTTTTATTCCTATTTTACTAGACTTCGTCTTTTCTTCGGTTTTGATACCTTGACTATCACCACTTAAAGCTGATATCACTATTACAGTTAATTAAAAATATAAATTTATGAAAAAGAAAAAAGAAATTCAAAAAGGTGCTGCTGCCGGTGCTAATCAGAGTCAAAAAAACGAAGCTATTCGTGTCGCTATGGAACAAATTACCAAAGCTTTTGGTGATGGTGCCATTATGAAAATGGGCGAAAAACAGGCTGATATGTCTATTGAAGTTATTCCTACTGGTTGTTTACCTCTCGATATTGCTTTAGGTGTTGGTGGTTTACCTCGTGGTCGTATTAGTGAAATTTTTGGACCAGAAGCATCGGGTAAAACTACTGTTTGTCTTCATGTTGTCGCCGAAGCTCAAAAACTTGGTGGTACTTGTGCCTTTATCGATGTCGAACATGCTCTTGATCCACTTCGTGCTGCCACGGTTGGTGTCAATTTAGATAATCTTTTAATTTCTCAGCCAGACAACGGCGAACAAGCCCTCGAAATAGTTGAAACCCTGGTTCGTTCCAATGCTGTCGATGTTATCGTTGTTGATTCTGTTGCCGCCCTAGTCCCCAGAGCTGAAATTGAAGGCGAAATGGGGGATTCGATGATGGGTGTTCAGGCTCGTCTTATGTCTCAAGCTTTACGCAAGCTTACCGGCGCTATTTCCAAATCCAAAGCTGTAGTTATCTTTACTAATCAAATTCGCCAAAAGATTGGTGTTATGTTTGGTAACCCAGAAACTACTCCTGGTGGTCTAGCTCTCAAGTTTTATGCTTCAGTCCGTATTGATTTGCGAAAAATCGCCAACATTAAAACCTCCTCTGGTGAAGCTATTGGTTCCCAACACCGCGCTCGTATCATCAAAAATAAAGTTGCTCCTCCATTCAAAGAGGCCGAATTTGACATTATGAATACCGAAGGTATCTCTATTTTTGGTGGATTGGTCGATTTAGCTGTACAACACGGTTTAATTACCAAATCGGGTGCTTTCTTTAAAGTTGGCGATCAGAATATTCAAGGTCGTGAAGGTACCAAAAAATTCTTTAAAGAAAATCCTAAACTTGCCAAAGAATATCGTGACAAAATTTGGGACAAAATCAAATCCGCTGCAGAATCTGGAGAAACTACCAATCCTTCTTCAAGTTCTGAAGATGAAGAATAATGTTAGTCTTAACTAATATAAAAACCTGTCTCTTATACACATCT
>JAHBAQ020000047.1 GCA_018500045.2 Candidatus Shapirobacteria bacterium
ATCGAAAACATTATTAATGAAAGAAACGAAAATGGTCCATTTATTAACTTCAACGATTTTTGTATTCGGGTTGATAGTCAAAAAGTTAATAAACGAGTTTTAGAAAGCCTTATCAAAGTTGGTGCTATGGATCAATTTGGCGAACGTAATGCCATTTTGGCTTCACTCGATAAAATCCGTACTGACTGTGATAAATTAAATACTAAAAAAAATAACGGACAATTCGGTCTTTTCGATGCTCCAACTGAAAACACCAGTAAAATAATTGCTCCTCCAGACCAATTTGCCGATGTTGAACCTATGTCAGAGCACGATCGATTAATTATGGAAAAAGAGCTCATCGGTGTTTTTGTCACCGAAAATCCTCTCAGTAAAATCCTCAAACCTTTTGCTTCACTTGGACTTCCAAAAATTAGCGAAATTCTTCAAAAAACCAACGATACACCAATAAAATTAGTCGCCGCTATTCGCCGTTTTAAAAATATTCTGACCAAAAAAAATAATGCCAAAATGGCCTTTGTCACTCTCGAAGACGAAACCGGCACTATTGAATCAGTTGTTTTTCCTAAAACTTACGAAAGAATTGCTAACTTACTCGAAGAAAATAAAGCCGTCTATATTGAAGGCAAAGTGAATATTCGCGAAGGTAGCTTATCTATCCTTATCGACAGTCTCACTGATAAAGTTCCAGAAAACAGTAGTAAGTACGATTTTGTCATTACTGTCCCTCAAAATGCCAGCCAAAGTCAACTGATGAAACTTAATACTTTACTAAAAAACAATCCCAACGGTCACCGCGGTTTAATTATCCTTCCAAACGGTAAAAATTTACCTATAAGCTATGGTGTAAACTACAATGATGATCTTCAAAGACAAATTGATGATATCCTCTTGTCAAAGCCAAACTAGCTTGCTAGACTACCAAAGTTTAGTTTGATATAATTTCAAAGCAAATTCCTATAAAATTATGGCTATAAAAATAACTTACAAAGATCAAGAATTTTCTGTCGGTGATTCCGTCAGAGTTAATTATAAGATCAAAGAAAAAGATAAAGAAAGATTACAAGCTTTCGATGGTGTCATTTTAGCTATCAAAGGTCTTGGTGAAAACAAGAACTTTGTTGTCCAAAAACACGCTTCTGATGCTGTCAATGTCGAAAGAATTTTCCCAATTAATTCTCCTTGGATTGATAGTATCAAAAAACTTCGTGGGCCAAAAGTAAAAATCCGACGCTCAAAGCTTTACTATCTTCGAGACCCAAAAGCTAAAACTATCTAAGGTAGTTTCAACTTCCTGCACCTCAAAAAACTATTGTCTTATTTTCTAGTTTTTAATTATTAATTAATAATTAGTAATTAATTTCTGGGTCTTTAGCTCAGTCGGTAGAGCAGTTGCCTTTTAAGCAATTGGTCGCGGGTTCGAGTCCCGCAGGACCCACCAAAATTTATTTATAAAATGACAAACGAAACACTACGAGATATTTGTTCATCAGCTTTTAAAGAACACGGTTTTGTCGATCCAGACCCAACCAGTACTTCTTTTGAAGATAGTTTAACTGCTAGTACTGGATATATTTACCCGCCAAAATTTACGGAAAGATTAAAACCTTGTTTTGAATTCGACACAGAAACCCAAGAAATTCATCATACATCCGAACCAAATCAAAAACCAAATCCTTAATTCATATTTAAACTTTGGTTATAATGAATTATGGAAAATCAAGAAAACCAGAATCTGCTTCAACCAGAAAACGAAAATTTAGCCACCGAAATTAAAGTTCCACCGATAACAGATCAAAGTTCAAACAAAAAACTAAAGATAGTAATTTGGCTACTTATTGCCCTTTTATTAATCACTGTAACCATAGTAATCTATTTAATTTTTAAAACTAAAAAACCTACTTTAAATAACGAACTTAAAACCTCAAATACAGAACAAGTAACACCAACCGCAGTCTCTGCTTCAAAAGAACATTTACCCGTCATTGTCTACACCCAAAAAATTAACACCATCAAAACTACCGATCGTCTCTGGGATGTCGTCCAAATTTATAAAAAAACAGGAACTAATCCGCCAGAATTGCTAGCCGAAGTCGGCAAAGTAGGTGAAATGCCTACCAATTTTAAAATTAGTCCAGACAAAAAATCATTAATAATCAATTTAGAAAGTAAACTTCAAATATTAAACCTCTCGACAAAAGAACTAAAAGATTTATATATTCCAGACAATAAATGGTCATCTTTCTCTTTTTCGCCGGACTCAAATAAATTATTTATTATTGATCAATATTACCCACCAACTTCCACTAATCAGAAATATTATATCCGAACACTTAATATAAGCGACCAGTCCATCCAAACAATCAAAGAAGATACTTCAGATTCTATATTCAGCCCATTAGTTTGGAGAAATGATAACAAAGTTTTAGTAGAAGAACCTAGGGGAGACTTCTCTGAATTTTTATACTTCGATTTAGACAGTAAGAAATTATCAAAAGTTCCTAATAGTGATATCGTCGGACCGGTTAGCGAAAGTGGTTACATTATGGCTATCCCCAACGGAAATGTCGGCAATATTTGTAACGAATTTAGCGGATCTACTACCAGTAAGTATAAAATAATTGAACCAGTATCAGGAAAAATTTTGAGAGAAATAGGAGATTCAAACTTAATGACCTCTATTATCGCTTTCTCTCCTGATGACAAAGAAGTCATTTATTCAGCAGAAAAAGCCTGGATCAACAAAAACGATTGTGACAAAAATCCGGAAAAAATTTATTATAAAGCCGAAATCAGCTCAGGAAAAATCGAAAAAATTTCTAACCCTAATGAAGTAATTAATAACTGGAGCAATAATTACCTCTACGCAACTCACATTTATAGCCAAAGCTCACCCAATACCAATCATATTTTAATTAACGACCAACCAATAATAACTTCCGACAAAGAACTGTATTTAATAGACGGATTCTATAATTAATCAATGTCTCTTTACGGTTTAATTTTAGGTATTTGTTTTACTATCGGCATTACTTATTTTTATCGGCATAACAAAAATGTCCCAAAAAAACAGGAAGATTTTTTTATTTTTTCTACCTTAGTTTCCGGTATCATTGGTGCTCGTGTTTATGGCGTCATTGCTGATTGGAGTTATTTTTCTCAAAACCCAATTCAAATTTTAAATCTTCGGGGTGGAGGATTAGGTATTTTTGGTGGACTCATTGGTGCTATTACCTTTATTTTATTTTTTTGTTTCAAAAACAAAATTAATCTTTTGCCAGTTCTTAATGCTCTTGCACCCATAATTCCTTTGTGCCAAAGTCTTGGTCGATGGGGAAATTTTTTCAACCACGAAATTTATAGTGCTACTGGCCAACCAGTTTGGTTTTACGAATCAATCCTTATGTTTTTAATCTTCCTTTTTCTAAAAAAAGCCAAAAACCACCAAACTGGTATTTACCTAATAAGTTACGGTATAATACGATTTATCTTAGAATTTATTAGAACCGATACTATCGGTATCTTCTACCTAACTCTCGGTCAAATTCTAGGCTTTTTATTTATTCTAATCGGTTTATTTATTACTAAATATGAAAATACTCGTCATCAATCCCGGATCAACCACGACTAAATTAGCTTTTTATCAAGACCAAGAATTAATTTTTGAACAAAAAATTGATCACGCTCAAGATCAGGAGTTTCAACAAAAATTTAGCAAGCCAGGAAATATTTTTAATCAATTTGAACATCGTGCCAAAGATATTGAAAAAGTCT
>JAHBAQ020000044.1 GCA_018500045.2 Candidatus Shapirobacteria bacterium
ATAAGAGACAGTAAATATCGTGACTTATTTGTTGTATATTTATCAGACGCAGCGAAGAAACCAATTTCTTCGGAAGTGTTAGTTTCTATTCTGGCTGCCGGTATTAAAAGTGGTGAACTAAAGACTGATATAAATGCGAAAACAATGGAGATGTCTTTGTTTTGGATGACAGCGATGGTGTCGTTAAATCTAAAATCTGTTGAAACAGATGAAATTAAAAAAATTGTTTTAAAAGGAATTATCGCGTAACGTTATTTAGTGTCTGATGGTCTCGGAGTGATAGTGGCTGGCGGTGTAGGTAAAACTAGTGGGGTTTGTTCCAGTCGTTTAAGGACACTCCAATCAATACTTTTGTAGTAGATAAAACCTACAATACCAAGTAATAGAAAAAGGATTAAAAGTATAGTCATACCGATTGGGTCTTTTTGATTTTCTGTCATAATTATTTTGATCTGGTAATAGTATAAACGGTTGGATAGTAAAGGAAAATAGCTGGAGATTCTTCAAGGAGATATGTCTGGAAGTCTTGATAAAGGGCTTTTCTTTCGATTTGGTCGGTTAATTGACGGCCTTCTTCTAGAATTTTGTCTATTCTAGGGTTATTTAGTTTGGTGATATTGGTGTTTGTTTGGGTTGAATGCCAAAAAAGATATTGGTCGGGATCGTTGGTAATAGCACCATAAGTGAGTAGAGTGTCGTAGTTGTCGAAGTTTATTTGGTTTTCAATGGTGACGGAGACAGGAAAACCTAAAGTATTTTGCCAGGCAGTTTTAATTTCTTCTGCTAAAGGTAGTAAATTCCGGTCATTGATACTTAGATTAATTTTTTCAATTTTTTCTTCGCCTAAAAGTTCTTTGGCTCGGCTACGATTGAGACTGTATTCTTTAACATTGGGGAAATAAGCCCAGGAATTGGGTGATATTGGTCCAAGACAGCGTTGATTTTTTTCACCTTTGGGAGTGGCATAGGCTAACGCTTGACGAATTTGTTTGCTGGATATTTTTTGGGTGTTAATAAAAAGGGCGACATATTTTTCGTCGGTTTTGATTTCTTTGATAATTTTAGTTTTACCCCAATTACTCAGTTCAGGTGGCAGAGAATTAATTTGGATAATATCAACATTACCTATTTTGTAAGCATTAATAACATCCTGTTGATCAAAATAAAAATGGTATTCAATAGAATTTTTGTGATTATCTTTTGGTTTTAAATTAATTGTTTTAATGTAACCTTCCTGATAAGTAATTTTGGTAACAGTGTAATCACCAAGACCGTCAAAATTGCTTTTAATCAGTGGTTGACTGAGCGAGGCAAGTAATGGGGAAAATTTTGTCTCAGAACTAATTTTGACAGAATAATTTGACAGTGGAGTGATAGTTAGACCAGTGATTTGATAATTAATATCGTAGGCGGTAAATTTTTTGCCGCTTGACCAATATACGTTGTCGTTTAAAGTAAAAACATAATCTTTGTTGTCGTTTTGTATTTCAAGCGATTTGACTAACTTTGACAGCTCTGGTTTTTGGTTGTCAGAGAAAATAGCCAACCCTAAACTGATTTTTTGAGAAATTTCATCCGGTAAATCATCAATGGTATAACGACCCTCGATACCAATTATTTGAGGGTGAAAAATAGGGAGATTATATAAAGAAATAAGTTGTTGGCGAAAAATAATGGTTGAAATTAATCCCAGAAAAAAGAAGCTGGAAATTATCCAGTGTTTTTTAAAATAGAGCCAGAGGAGTTCAATTTTAAAATGAAGTTTGGTAAGCAAGTTTAAATGAGGGTTTGAATAACTGACGAAATAAGAAATATGACAATAATGAAGATAGTGAAATTGAACATAATTTTTTCCCAACCACGTTTTTCCGGAACACTGCTAGCCATTAGGTTGGTTCTGGATTCAGATTCGCCATTTGATTGAAGAAAAATCAGTGCGGCAAGTCCGATTGATAAGATTATTTGGATTATAGTTAATGTGGTTTTCATTTTTTAGCGGGTTTTTTAATAATTATAGTGAATAGGTTTAGGAAAAAACCTATAGTGAGTGATGTTACCAAAAAAGCCCAGAAATTAGTAAAGTTGAAAGGTGGAATAGTAAGGCCAAAAAAGACGTTTGAAGGTGAATGAATGTTAGATACATAAAAATCGCTAAAAACAAAAGCCGCTAAATAGAGTCCAACGGTATCGATGACGGCTCTGAATAGCCCTAAAGTTAATAAATTTATAGGAAAAAGAATTATTTTTAGGATTGGTTTTAAAATAACTTCAAAGATAGCTAAAATGAAGGCAGTTTTGACGTAGGTCCAAGGAGTAATTTGAAAAGTTAAATTTTGCCAGAGTAAATTAGTGCAAACTAAAGAGAAAGAGAAAAGTAGAGTTAATCGTAATATTTTTTTCATCTTTTATTTTTTTTGTGATTATTTATTATACCGCCAAAGCCAATTAAAGTAATGATTATGGAAATAATAATGACTATATTGATGATATAACTAGCGTTGTTAAGGCTAACCGAAGTATTAATATTATTATAACTTAAATTTATTTTTAGGCGGTAGTTTTGGGGTAAAAATGAATCTAACAATTTTTGTTTAGGTAAATTTATTTTAGTGGTGGAAAGTGGGGGTAATTGGTAAATTTTCTCCTGAAGACTCAGACCATTTATTTGAATTTGTAGGTTGGTGATGGAGTAGAGGTTGGGGTTAATGATTTCTAGCTTTGGCGGTTGAAAAATACTATTGGAAACAGGTTTAACTTTGATAGGTAAAATATCGGCTTCGATTTCAGTTTTAGCAAATTCAACAGAAACGGTTTTTATATTTTGACTATTTTTGTAACCACCCGGTGGCAATGGATATTGACTGTTAAGGCCATGAAAGACGAAAGCGAAGTGGTTTGGGTCGAGGTCGGTAAAAAAATCAATACCATTGGTGGTTTTACCCCAAGTAGGATCCACAGATACCCAGGCTTTTTTGGTGGAATCGTAATATTGCGGCCAAGCGTGGAGAACATCGGTGTTAATATTAACAGGTTTAATTTTAATGTTATTGCTATAGGCAAAACCTTGGACTTCTCGAGCCGGAATACCTTTGATTCTGGCTAATGTAATAAAAAGATCTGAAAATTCAGTGCAGATAGCTTGATTGGGGTTTTGAATAATTAATGAGGCGCCTTGTCGAAATGAAGAGTCAATATTGTCAGTTTTATAACTGAGGGTTTTTACAACATAGTCATAAATATCTTTTGGGGTCTCGAGAGTTTGAGCAATTTGAATGAGATTGGAGTCGTCTGTTTCCCAATAAATGTCTTTTTTAAGATAATTTTGTGGATTAATTTCAATGTGATGAGAATTAGTGTGGATAATTTTGGCTTGACCGGAAATATTAACTTCCAGATTTTGTCCTGGCTTTAATTGATATTCGGCTAAATGATTACCATCGTTGTCAATAAAAATATTATTTGGTATTGGTTCTATGGAAGTATAGGTAATTTTTTGCGAATTAGTTTCCGGAGGAATAGTAATTTGGCTTGTTTTTTCTTGGGAATCAGTATTTTCTAAAAGATACTTAAATTTGAAATCAAAAAGCTGATAGTCACCAAAAATTAAAAGGATTTTTTGATTTTTTTGACTGCTGGTAAAAAATAATTGAGTTTCGTTATTTAAAGAGATTAAATTTTTTGGAGGAGAAGAGGAAAAAGATAAACTGCCAAAAGAAGATGGCAAGTTAATGGTTGTTTCTGTCTGGTTTTGATTTTCTTGAGTTTGGTTTTCGGGTAAAGCGATTTCCCAGGTACTACCTTTGTGTTCAGCTAATGACGGAATATTATAATTTAGCCTAAATTTAGTAATTTGATCTTTACCTAAATTTGGTTGATTAAAAACCAAATTAATAATAGTAGATTCACCTTGTTGGTTAATTTGTTTGATAATGTCACCAAAATTATCATTACCGGTAATGTTAGTTATTTTATTTGAAGATAAGGTTATTTGATATTCTTTGGGATAAATTTGAGAAAAATTGTTTTTGAGTTCAATATCTTGAATAACAGAGGCATTACCGGAAATGTCTATTTGATATTGGATTTTTTGAGAAACGGAAAATTCATCGGCAGCGTGAACTTTGGGGCAGAGAAAGAATAGAAGGAAAAAACTAATTAACCACATGAGATATTTAAATATAACATTTAAATTGGTTTATTGACTTCGGGTATTATTCGTGTAATATTGGTTTATGGCAACAGTATTATATAAAAGACAAAAAGAAATTTTGGATTACATAAATAAAAATATTTGTGATTATGGTTGTGCACCAACTTTAACGGAAATTGCTCAACATTTGGGGTTGTCTTCCCTATCGACGGTTCATGAACATTTGGCGGTGTTAGAAAAAAAAGGATTGATTCGACGTTATCGGGGAGCAGTTCGAGGAATTGAATTATTGCAAAAAGAAACCGAAGAAATAGCTAAAGTAGCAACAATGATAGAATTACCAGTTTTGGGTTTTATTGCTTGTGGTGAACCAATTGAACCTTATACTGATCCTAATGCAACTTTAGCGGTGAATAGTAATTTAATTAAGCCGGGTGATAAGTCTTTTGTACTTCAAGCCAAAGGTGATTCGATGATTGATGATGGAATATTGAGCGGTGATTATGTGGTAGTGAAGGAACAACGAAGTGCTTACAATGGCGATATCGTAGTGGCAGTGTTAAAAAATGGTTTTGCTACTTTAAAAAGATTTTATAAAGAGGCCAGCAGGATTCGACTTCAACCAGCTAATTCATCAATGTCACCAATTTATGTCACTGATGTAGAAATTCGGGGTAAAGTAGTAGCAGTAATAAGACAATTCAATTAATTAAAATGTTATATATAATTGCCACACCAATCGGAAACTTGAAGGATATTACTTTGAGGGCGTTGGAGATTTTGGAAAATATAGAATATTTATTGTGTGAAGACACTCGAAACACGGGATTGTTAATGAATAATTTGGGAATTAAAAATAAACCTAAATTAATTTCTTTTTATGATGAAGTGGAAGATCAAAAAATTCCGGAGATAATTAATTTACTGAAAGATAATAAAGAAGTTGGCTTAGTAACTGATGCCGGAACACCAGTAATTTCTGATCCTGGGTGGAGATTGATTAAAAAATGCCAATCTTTAGGTATAAATTATACAGCTTTGCCTGGGCCTTGTGCGGCGATCAATGGAGCGGTGTTATCAGGTTTGCCGGTGGGTCGATTTTGTTTTCTTGGATTTTTACCTAAAAAAGACGGCGAAAGAAAAAAGATTTTGGAAAAATATAAAGAAATTGATGGAGCTAAAATTGTTTACGAATCCCCTTTTAGGGTTGAGAAATTAGTCGAGCAAATAAAAAAAGTTTATGGGGAAGAGATCCAAATAAAGGTGGTTCGGGAAATGACCAAAAAATTTGAAGAAGTAATCACTGGTACCCCAAAAAGTTTAAAAGGCGAATTCGTAGTTATTTTTGGGTAATTTTTTTCTTTTCGGCCTGGGCAACGATTTCTCTGGTGGCATCAATAGCATCTGGACTAACAGAAATACTAGTAGCACCCCACTTGACTAGTTTTTCAACTAATTCAGGATAATTACTGGGAGCTTGGCCGCAAATAGAACAACTAATGCCGCGTTTACGGGATTTAATAATCAATCTTTTTAGAGACCAAAGAACGGCTGGATCCATTTCGTTAAAAGTAGGGGCGACTTCGCTGTTATCACGATCGAGTCCGAGAGTAAGCATAGTTAAATCGTTGCTACCAATAGAAATACCATCAATACCAACATCAATAAATTTATCTAAAAGAATGACATTACTGGGAATTTCGGCCATCATAAAAAATTTAAATGAAGGTGAGCGAATAAGACCGTTTTGACTGACGATTTTTTTGACTTCGGATAATTCGTGTGGAGTACGAACAAAAGGGATCATTAACCAAAGATTTTTGTAACCGTATTTATTACGAACCATTTTGATGGCTTCAAGTTCCATTGAGAAGACATCTTGTGATTGAATGTAGCGGGAAGCGCCACGGAAACCCATTAATGGATTTGGTTCTTCTGGTTCATAAAGTTTTCCCCATTTAAGATGACGATATTCATTGGTTTTGAAATCACTAGCCCGATAAATAACTGGACGAGGATTGAAGGCTTTGCAAAATTTAAGTAGATCTTTGGCAAGTTGAAGAGTAAATTCCTTTTGACGACCTTGAGCAATCATATATTTAGGATGCATACCAATATTAGCCATCATAAATTCGGCTCGGAGTAATCCAATGCCGTCAACGTTTCTTTTAGCCATAGTGTCGGCTAAGTCTGGCTCACCTAAATTAACGTAAATTTTAGTGGCAGTCTTTTTTTGAACTTTAGAAGTGGATGCCTTGAGATCTTTATTTTCTTTTTGGCTTGTTCCAACTAAATCGCCTTTCCATATTTGACCGGTAGTACCGTTGATGGTAACAATATCCCCTTCTTTAAAATCTTTAGTGGCGGTTTTGGCACCGACAACACAAGGTACACCAAGCTCGCGGCTAACAATGGCAGCGTGAGAAGTTTGGCCACCTTTGTCGGTAATAATGCCGTTAACTTTTTTCATGGCGGGGACAAAGTCGGGGGTGGTCATTGTAGTAACTAATACCTGACCTTTTTGGGCTCGAGTGATTTCTTTTGGGTCTTTGATAATAACAACAACTCCAGAAGAAAGACCTGGACTAGCTGGTTCTCCAGTAAGATAAGCTTCCTGAGTAATAGTTTGTTTTTGGTCGGCAACTTTTTCTTTACTGGATTCGAGGGTGGTAATTGGTCGAGTTTGAACGATATAAAGTTGTCCCCTGTCGATAGCGAATTCAATATCTTGAGGTCGGCCGTAATGATTGTGAAGTTTTTGACCGATTTTGGCAATTTTTAGTGCCATAGCGGTGTTAATTTTTTTCTTGTCTCTTTTGCTTTTAGGGACTGGAACTTCGTGAGTTTCATCTTGACCACGAGTGAGTTGAACATCTTGATGAATGTGGTTTTCTGAAGTAATTTCCCAATTTGATTTGTTGATTATGTATTGTTCTGGAGTAATTTTCCCTTGGACAATATATTCGCCTAATCCCCAGATAGTTTCGACAATAATTTGGGTTTTGTCGCCGGTAACAGGGTTGGCAGTAAACATAATACCGGAAATTTCGGAGTTGATTAATTTTTGCACCGGAACAGCAACACCGATTTTAAAATGATCGTAATGCTTTTTGACTTGGTAAAAAATAGAACGAGAAGTAAAAAGACTGGACCAACAATCGCGAACTCTGTCAACAACATTAACTTCACCGATAACATTAAGGAAGGTGTCGCCTTGACCGGCAAATGAAGCATCGGCAGAATCTTCCGATGTGGCAGAGGTACGAACAGCGACAGGGACATTTTTAAGGCCACCAAAACCGGAAAGCTTTTTGTAAGCTTTCATAATCTCTAATGAGAGTGATTGACTGACAGGAGTTTTTTTGATTAAGGCACGAATTTTTTTGGAAGCGGCAAGAAGTTGATCTGGTTGATCGACATCGGTAATTTTGAGAATATCTTTAATTTTTGGCTTAAGATTATTATCTTCAATGAATTGAAAGTAAGCGGATGAAGTAACTACAAAACCATTGGGTACAGGAATACCGAGTTGATACATTTCACCTAAGTTCCCACCCTTGCCGCCAACAATATTAACGTCTTCTAAATCAACCTGATTGAACCAAAGAACATTGGCAGTGTTTTTCATATAAAAAGGATAACAGAAAAATACATAACCTGTCTAGTTAGCAGTCTTATATGATGACTGCTAATAGTAGGTTCAAATTTAATTTTACCTATCTTTTGGGTAAAAATTTATGTATCAAAGTGATAAATAGTATTCTTATTTATATAAAAATATTATTTACTGATTGGGTGTCCAACCGCGGTTTTGTTGTTGACGGAGACTTTCGGTTTCGTCAGGTCTTTTGTAGTCATCTTGATAACGATAAGTGGTACCGGTTTCCGGAGTGGAAGCTTCTAAAATAATGGCATTTTTGACACCAATCATACGGTGGACTAATCCAACTGGGATGTTATAACCCTTTTTGAGTTCCATATGAACAGTTTCAAGATGATCAGTATTTGGACCAAGAACTAAATCGGCTTGACCTTCGATAAGAACAAAAGTTTCAACTTTTTCGGTATGAGATTGGAGTGAAAGTCGAGCACCATCATTAATTTGAATTTGTTTGAAAGTGTATTTCAAGTCAGGGGTAGTATAAATAATTTCTTGGCCCCAGGGTTTAGTAATGGTTTCCATACTTGATTTTAACATTACTTCATTAGGTTAAGGAGGATTCTTTCGAGAGCCATATCTTTGGAAATGGCTAATTGACCGGTTTTTGATTGATAATCAAGTTCGATTGTTTGAAGATAAGCAGTTTTGAGAGAATCTGGGTTAAATTTGGAAAAGGTGGTCAGTTGTTTTCTAAGATTGGATTTGAGCCAGAATAAAAATAATTCAAAAGGTTCTTGTTCTAAAACCTGATGATAAAGAGGAATAAATCTGGAGGCGTTTTTCGGGGCTAGACTGTTAATACACTTAAAAAGTTTTTTATCGAGAGGAAAAACTTCTGACTTGGCTTGGGGGAATGTTTTTAACTGGGTGACATTGAGGGTTTTGTCTTGCCAGATGACAATATCAAAAGAATCATTGGATTTAATAATTCTAAGAACTTTATCAAGGATTGGTTTAGAAACAGAAAAGAAATTAAAAAAAACGATAATCTTTAGAGAAGTAAAAAGTGATTGGCTATTAATAAAACCATTAATCTGATCAAGGTTGATATCTTTAGAATCGAGACGGAGAATGTCAAAACCAGTTTTTTGGTCAAGAAAAGAATTGACGGCTTGTCGGCTTTTGAGTTGATCGTCGCCGTGGAAAATATTGATCACAGGCTAGTTTAACAGAAGTAATGTGTTTAGTGAAAAAAGTAAATTATTCTGATACAATATCACGTACTTTGGCTCCGTCGTCTAGTGGCCTAGGACACCTGGCTTTCATCCAGGTAATCGAGGGTTCGACTCCCTCCGGAGTCACAGGTTTATGGGAAACGAAAAATGTGTACACCAAGTTGTAACAAAACCTTATTCTCCAGAGAGATTTAATAGTGGTGTTTTTATAGAGCCAAAAGTAAGTGATATAGAAATTACAGGTGTCTTTTTTGAGACGAGTTTTTTAGTTGGAAGTATGAGTAAGTCTAATCTAACGCAATTATTAATTGATCTTTACAATGAAAAATACAGGTTAGTTGATAATAAACCGAATATTTTTTTTCATTTATCTTCAATTAAAAAAGAGACTGATGAGGTGAGTCAAAGTTTGCAATATTTTACGTCTGATGTTCGGTTTGGTAATTTAAATAGCGATGGGTTCTATCGAACTGTTATAGACGGAAAACAAATAGATTATTCCCGTTCGAAAAGATACATAGGGGAAATATTAAGACTATATCGCAGGGATGTTGTTGATATTAAGGGTATTTATAGCGGATATGTTACTGAAAAGTAATAAAACTGATCTATAATTCTGTCCAGTACATAACACTCCACATTTTGATTTGTTCTTCGCCTTTGGTAACAAGTTTTTGGGTCCAATTGGGAGTAGTTTTGTCTTTGTAGTATAAGAGAGCTGAGTGACCAGCATCCATTTCGATAGCAGTAATACAGCCAAGATTTTTGGCTAATTGGGCAGCGGTGTGCGGAGTATATCCTTTGGCAGTGGTGATTTGAATAAAATTATGAGAATTAACTTGGCAAATAATTTGTCTGAGGCCATAACCTTGTTTGGCTTTTTTGGCTCTGGAAGTTACTTTGCCGTTTAGAACATAATAACCAAAACTGGAAATAGTGTTTTGGACTCCCTGATCAATAATTGATTGGTAAAATTCGGTTCTTTGGGCTATTTTTGTGGCAGTATTTTGACTAGGATTAGGGTTTTTATTTTCAGCAAAAAGAGTCAAAGAATTATCTTTGGTTATACCAGTAATCATCATTCTGCGGCTGGGTGATTTTGGATCATTACGGCCTATTTGACCGTTTATTAGAACTAGGCCAGTACCGGTATGAGTTTTCCAATATTTACTGTTATTGTAATAAGCGTTGTGGTTAACATGAATGTCGTTATTGAAAGCGACAGCAATTTTGTCTTTAATAAGACCATTGCTACCTAAATTTTTAGCAATAAATTTTAATTTAGTATATTTTTTACCGGAATCATCGTAAGAGAATTTTTTTAGTTGCTGATAAGGTTGCTTGGCCCAAATATGGACGGCATAGTAATCTTTTTTCTTGTATTCTACCCAGACTTTTAGAGAGTCACTTAAGGCTTGGTATTTGATATTTTTGGTGGGAATAATGGGCTGTGTGGGGTCTTGATTAGTTGTTTGGGTGTCAGTGGATTTAGAAGTAAAAGTATTATCATCTTCTTCTGTTTGGGTGCAACAAACCTGTGACGGGTTATCACAATCAGCCAGAGCAATAATAGCATTCTTACTGTCGGTACAAATTTTTTCGTTAGCAACACAGATACCGTCGGACATTTGGCATTCAGAGCCTGATTTAATGGCAATACTTTCGCCATAATCGTCACCAATATTACTCGAGGCAGCATCACTTCGGTTTTCCTGATTTTGTTGAACTAGTTTTAGAGAAAATGGCAAAGCAATGAACAGAAAAACTATTCCAATGATTGATAAATTTGGCCGGATTTTTTTTGATTGATATTTCATAAATACTTTATCTGATTTCATTCTACAAAATTAATCAGTTTTTACAAATAAAGGTTTTTTGAGAAATAATCGACTTATAAAGTATCATTTTGTAATTATTTGATATAATAAGCGAATTGTTCCCTAATATAGGGTTAATTTATGGAAATTGAAAGTTTATTAAATCCTTCAGGATCGGTTTTAAATTTTAGAAGTGAAATAGTTAGAAATAATTTTGCTGCTGTTGGTGAACCACCGAGGTCTTTTAATGTTGCTAGAGTAAAAGATATTAGAGTTTTGTTAGAGTCGGGACCAATTGCTGAATCAAGGGGCTCTTTGGTAGTTTTGGATATTGATGGAGTTTTGATTAATCCATTTAATGGAAGGCGTAACTTGGATAACTTAAAAACTGCCGGTAGGTTTATTGAGAGGGCTTCAAAAGTGATTTTTTCAACTTCAAGGAAACAACCAGATGATAATGACCTTGTTTGGCAAAGGTTTGGTAAAAATGATTTAGCAATAACCCGTTACCCTTATATTAGTTTGGAGTCTCAGGAAAATCTGGAAAGGTTTGTTAAGAGATGTAATTCGAGATGTGAAGTTGATTTTGTGGTCGGTCGGAATAAATTGCGATATGGTGATGAGATGATTAAAGGTTCAGTAGTGACTGCTTTAAAACAGAATAAAAACGTGGTGATTGTGGGGAGTAATTGGGTGGATAGGGGTATAGTCAGGAGACTAGCAACCGGAGTAGATATGTGTGGTGGGGATACGAGTAGAATATTTTATGTAGATACGGGTCATTGGTTGATATAATTTTAGAAATGGAAGTAAAGATTGAAGAAAGTTGGAAAAAAGTTTTACAAAAAGAATTTAATGAAAAATACTTCGAGGATTTGATTGCTTTTGTAAAATCGGAATATCAAAAATCGACAGTTTATCCAAGCGCAAAATTTATCTTTAATGCTTTTGATTTAACCCCATTTGATAAGGTAAAAGTGGTAATCTTGGGACAAGATCCTTATCACGGGCCAAATCAGGCTAATGGTTTGGCGTTTTCGGTTAATGATAATATTCCGACTCCCCCATCGTTAGTAAATATTTATAAAGAAATTGAAAGTGATTTGGGAGTAAAAACAAAAAATAAAAATGGTAATTTGGAAAATTGGGCAAAGCAAGGGGTGTTGATGTTAAATGCAACTTTAACAGTAAAGGCGGCTCAGGCAGGATCACATCAAAATAAAGGTTGGGAAAAATTTACAGATGCGGTAGTAAAAATCTTGTCGGAACAAAAAGAAAATTTAGTGTTTATTTTGTGGGGTAGCTACGCTCAAAAAAAAGGCAGCATAATTGATGAAAATAAACATTTGGTAATTAGGTCGGTTCATCCATCGCCATTGTCGGCTTATGCTGGGTTTTTTGGATCAAAACCATTTTCTCAAACAAATAGCTATTTGATTTTTACCGGAAAAGAACCGATTGAATGGTAGTTACTTATTAATATTCTTTGGCGGATTCTTTGCCGTTGAGGATACGAAGAGTGCCATCACGGAGGGCTTCGAGTTCGAATTCTCCAGGATAAACAGTGATACCAATATTGAGTGCGGATAAGTCACGTTTGATGGATTCGGGGACTAATGGCCATCGGGAGACACCGCCGGTTAAAATTATTTGGTCGATCTGCTCACCTTCGAAATCAGGAATGACAGAACAGATGTAGCGAGAAAATCCGGATAACATTTCATCAACAATATCTTTTTGGGTTTTGTCTAAAGTTGGGTATTTAATTTCCAAGTCTTTTAAATCTTTAGTACCAAGAAGAGCAAAAAGGCCACCACCACCGAGAATTTTGTGCATAATTTCTTCTTGAGAATATTTACCGGAAAAACAAAGTTCAACTAAACCTTGGGCTGGAATAAAGCCGCAACGTTCTGGGGTAATTGGGCCTTCACCGGAAAGAGCATTGACTACATTGACGGTTTTGCCTTTTTTGTGGGCGCCAAAAGAGGCACCGCCGCCCATATGAGCCACAATTAAATTAAGTTCCTCATATTTTTTATTGATAGATTCAGCATATCTTCGAGCGACAGCTTTTTGGTTGAGAGCATGCCAACCGGCATATCTTTTTATTTCAGGAATACCAGTTATTTTATGTTTATCGTCAATTTCGTCGGTGGTCACTGGGTCAACAATGAAAGCTTTATCACCAACGCCAAAATTTGTAGCAACAGTTTTGGCCAATGGTGCACCTAAATTCGAAGCGTGGTTGGCTAAGGGACGATTCTTGAGATCGTCGAGCATTTTGTCGTTAATAGTGTATGTACCTGATGGAATTGGAGGTAGCATTCCGCCACGACCAACAAC
>JAHBAQ020000022.1 GCA_018500045.2 Candidatus Shapirobacteria bacterium
CAAAATTTCAAAACGAAGCTGTTTCCCCTATCTTAAATAAAGTCGGTCAATTTATCGCTTCTACCAACATCCGCAATACCGTGGCTCATTCCAAATCCAAAATCAATATTCAAGAAATTATGGATAGCAAAAAAATTCTTATTGCTGACCTTTCCACTGGTCGCTTAGGCGAAGACAATTCTGCTCTCCTTGGTGCTATGATTATCACCCAGATTCAACTTTCCGCTATGAATCGAGTTTTTCAAGCTGCCGAAGATCGTTCTGATTTCTATCTTTACGTCGACGAATTTCAAAACTTTGCCACCGAAGCCTTTATTAAAATTCTTTCTGAAGCTCGTAAATTTAAACTTAACCTTATCGTTGCCAATCAATATATGTCTCAATTAGACCGGACTATTCAAGACGCTATTTTGGGTAACGTTGGCTCCATAATTTCTTTCGTTGTCGGCAATCAAGACGCTTATATTTTAGCCAAAGAATTTGGTACCGCTTTCCCTCCAGAAGATCTAGTTAAAATTGGTAAATACCAAGTCATTTGTAAGCTCTCAATCGATTCTGAGACCACTCAACCTTTCTACGCCACTACTCTTCCTCCACTTTCTTGTAAAAATCAACAACGCGACAAACTCATCCGCACCTCCCAAATGCATTGGGGCAAGAAAAAAGAATCAACTTAACCTTCTATTTTGGCTAATATTGACTTTGGGCAATCAAATCCTCGACAAATTTCTGGTCTATCATAATACGCCCCACAATACCAACCATTATCATCCTTTTCTAAAGCACCACAAATATCATACTTATTACCCCTTACATCTTTCACTATCCTCGACCCAAAACCTTCAACCCTTCCGGTTTCTCCAGTACAACAGCCTTCTCTGGTCATAATTATAGGATTACATTTTTCACAACCCATATAGATAAATTATACCACAAAAGACCTATAATATCAATTTAAGGTTTTTTCCAACCCGCCCATTTACATCTCGGATAGTCACTACAGCCATAAAACTTTCTCCCGGTTTTTGTTCGTCTGACTACTCCTTCTTTGCCACATGTCGGGCATTTAAATCCCGCATCTTCTTGATATTGTCGACTATATTTACAATCCGGAAATCGATCACAAGAAACAAATTTTCCAAATCGGCCCAACCTAATAACCAAATCACCTTCTTTACACTCTGGGCATTTTTCTCCCAATTTTTCTGTTTCTACTTTTACTCTTTCACCGTCTTTATCGGCTTTTTTAACTTCTTTTTCAAAACCTTTCCAAAATTTCTTCATCATTTCCTTCCAATTCTCTTTTCCCAAAGAAATTCTATCCAACTCTTCTTCCATTTCCGCTGTAAATGGTAAAGATAATACATCTTCGAAATTTTTAACCAAAAATTCATTGGCAGCATTTCCTAATACCGTTGGTTTAAACTTGCCCTCGTCTCTTTCCACATACTGACGTATAATAATTGTCGAAATAATTGGTGCATAAGTACTCGGACGACCAATTCCCTGCTTTTCCAACGACGACACCAAACTGGCATCACTATATCGTGGCATCGGCATAGTCTCACTCGCCTCATAATTAATTCCTTTAGCCATTATTTTTTCTCCCTCACTCAACTCCGGCAAAATTTGGTCCTCATGTTTTTCCCCACTAACTTTTAAAAATCCATCGAACAACATTCTTACTCCTTTTGACTGAAATAAGGCGCTTCCTACGGAAAAATTAATAGTAGTATTTTTCATTTTTGCTGCCGCCGCTTGAGTTGCTACTGCCCTTTTCCAAATCATTTCATAAAGTTTTATTTCTCTTGAATCAGCTCCATCGACAGTTCTAATTGATACATTTGTTGGTCTAATTGCCTCATGAGCCTCTTGAGCATTTTTACTATTATTTTTATAAACCCGAACTTTTTCCGACAAATAATTTACCCCGTATTCCTTTTCGATAAATTTCCTAAATTCACCAATCGCCTTTTCTGATAAATATACTGAATCAGTTCTATGGTAACTAATTAACCCTTTTTCATAAAGCTGTTGAGCTACACTCATTGTTTGTTTACCCGACCAACCCATTCTTCGTGCCGCTGCTTGTTGCAATTTTGAAGTTGTAAATGCCGGTAATGGCGTTCTTGAAGTTTCCGTTCCACTTACTTTCTCGACCAAAAATTCTTTTTTTAAACCCTCAACAAATTTTTTAACTTCCTCTTCTGTTTTAAAAACTGATTTTGAATAAGTATAGTCACCATCAAATAATTTTAATTTGGTACTAATAAATACACTCTTACCGTCAATTTTAACCAAATCCGCTCTGAATGATTCTTTTTTACCTAATTCTGACCAAACGGTATAAAATTTTTCCTTTTTAAAAGCCTCTATTTCTTTTTCTCGCTCACAAATTAATCTCACCGCCACCGATTGAACTCTTCCACCAGATAAACCTCTACGGACTTTTTTCCACAAAATCGGCGATAAACTATAACCCACTACTCTATCCAACACCCGTCTAGCTTGTTGAGCATTTACCAAATCCATATCTATTTCTCTAGATTTTTTCAAAGCTTCTTCTACGGCTTCTTTTGCAATTTCCTGAAAAGTAATTCTAGTTACTATATCTTTCAACTTTTTACTTTTGACTTTTGACTCAAGAATCCACTTCACATGCCAAGAAATTGCCTCTCCTTCGCGATCAGGATCGGATGCCAACAATATTAACTCGGCTTCTTTTGCTGCCTTTACTAACTCATCAACTACCTTCTTTTTTTTTGGATCAATTTGGTACTC
>JAHBAQ020000041.1 GCA_018500045.2 Candidatus Shapirobacteria bacterium
AGATGTGTATAAGAGACAGATAGAAGATTTACCCGAACCAGAAACACCGGTAAAAACGACGAGTTTATTTTTGGGAAACTCAAAAGAAACATTTTTTAAATTGTTTTCTCGAGCACCTTTGACGATGATTTTGTCTAACATAAACCCTCCCCTGACCCCTCCCTTGACAGGGCGGAAAAACAAATTGATTTAATATTTTTTGATTTCATATAAATATTTAGTATTTTTCGATCTCTTTAATTTGATCACGAATTTGAATGGCTGCCTCAAAATCTAAATTAAAAGCCAAATTTCTCATTTGTTTTTTGAGCTCTTTAATTTGACGTTGGCGCTGTGGTGGAGTAAGTGATGAAGTATCAATTTTGGCCCAATTAGTTTTGGGATCTTTTTTGAGATCATCGAGAATTTGAGGACGGATAGATTTTACCACTGATTTGGGGGTAATATTGTGATCTTGATTGTATTTAACTTGAATCTTACGGCGACGATTGACTTCACGAATAGCACCATCCATAGCATCAGAAACTGAATCGGCGTATAAAATAACTTGCCCAGAAACATGACGTGAAGCCCGGCCCATAATTTGAATGAGTGATGATTGAGAACGTAAAAATCCTTGTTGGTCAGCATCGAGAATGGCTACTAAACTAACTTCTGGTAAATCAAGACCTTCGCGCAATAAATTAATACCGACTAAAACATCATAATTACCCGAACGTAAATCGTCGAGAATTTTTGACCTTTCAAGGGTGTCAATATCAGAGTGAAGATAAGCAACTTTTAAGTCAGTGCCGGTTTTACTTGGATCAGAAAGGAAATTGGCTAAATCTTCGGCCATACGTTTGGTAAGAGTGACAACTAAAGTCCGTTCTTTTTTGGCAACACGAGATTTTATTTCTTCAACCAAATTAGGAATTTGATTTTTGGTATCCCGGATACTAATTTCTGGGTCGACCAGACCGGTGGGACGAATAATTTGTTCAGCAATATGATTTTTTGATTTTTCTAATTCGTATTTGGCTGGAGTAGCAGAAACATAAATAACTTTTGCCATACGTTTTTCAAATTCTTCAAACTTGAGAGGGCGATTGTCTAAAGCAGAGGGAAGGCGAAAACCGAAATCGATTAGATTATTTTTACGAGCAACATCACCAGCAAACATACCGCCGATTTGAGGGACGCTAACGTGAGATTCGTCAATAACAGTCAAAAAGTTATCGCCCCATAAATGACGGAAATAATCAACTAAAGTATATGGAGGATCGCCAGGGGCACGATTTTTGTCAAAATAAATAGAATAATTTTCGATACCGTTGATATAGCCAGTTTCTTGAAGCATTTCTAAATCGTATTCCACTCGTTGTTGAATACGATGAGCTTCAAGAATTTTATTTTGAGATTTAAACATAGCAACTTGTTTGTCACAATCGAAACGAATTTGTTTGAAAATTTCATCAAGATCACGATGACCACTGACATATTGTTTGGCAGGAAAAAGTTTAAATTTTTCCAAAACTACTTCCTTACTCGTCATTGGGTGACGTTGAGTAATTTTGGTTAGAGTATCACCTAAGAATTCTAAAACTAAATACGAGTCAGTATATGATGGCCAAAGTTCAATACTGCCACCACGAATACGAAAAGTGGAACGTTTGAATTCGAGTTCTGAACGAGTGTAATAAAGAGAAATGAAATTTTCTAAAAGCTGACGACGAGGATATTCATGATTAATTTCCAAAGAAAAAGTCATATTTTCAAATTCAACCGGATCACCAATATTGTAAATACAACTAACAGAAGCAATGACGATATTGTCATCACCGGACAAAAGATTGGACGAAGCTTCAAGGCGAAGACGATCGATACGATCGTTAATATCAACTTCTTTGGCAATGTAAGTGTCAGAGGCAGGGATATAGGCTTCGGGTTGGTAGTAGTCGTAATAAGAAACAAAATAAGAAACTTTGTTGTTAGGGAATAATTCTTTGAATTCTTGATAAAGCTGACCAGCTAAAGTTTTGTTATGAGAAATTACTAGGGTTGGTAATTGAGTATTTTGGATGACGTTAGCCACTGTAAAAGTCTTACCAGAACCGGTAACACCGAGCAAGGTTTGTTGTTTAACACCAGAGATAATATTATCCGAAAGTTGGGCAATTGCCTGAGGTTGATCACCTGAGGGTTGGTACTCGGATTGAAGACTAAACGGCATAGATAATATTTTATCATGGTTTTGGGTTTTATTTGGGTAAGTTATTTAGGAAAAATTTGTGTTAATTTTAATTAATGCTGCAGAAAGTTTTGTCGATAGCGAGCGTGGGATTACAAGGAATTGAAATAGAAGTCGAGGTTAATGTGGCTGAAAAAGGTTTCCCTGGTTTTGGAATTGTAGGATTGGCGAGTAAAGCGGTGGAAGAAGCTAAAGAAAGAGTTAAAACAGCCATAATTAATAGTGAAATTAAATTTCCTGATGCTAAAGTAACGATTAATTTAGCCCCAGCAGATATTCCTAAAGATGGAAGTTGTTATGATTTACCAATTTCGGTGGGAATATTGGCATCAATTGGCGAGTTGGTTTTACCTCAAGAAAAGGCTTATTTTTATGGTGAACTATCGTTGGATGGAAGTTTGAGGCATACCAGAGGAGTCTTTTTATTGGCATTGTTAGCTAAAGAAAAAGGAATCAAAAAAATTTTTGTACCCCGAATGAGTGCCAATGAAGCCAGTGTGGTAAGCGGTGTTGACGTTTATCCGGTAGATAATTTAAAAAATTTAATTCGACATTTGAGTGGAGAAAAATTGATTGAACCATTGAGAAAAATAGAAACTGAAGAAGTGTTGGGAGATATTACACCAGAGTTTGATTTTGCCGAAATATTGGGACAAGAACAAGCCAAACGAGCTTTGGAAATTGCGGCGGCTGGCGGACATAACGTATTTATGATGGGGCCACCAGGCAGTGGTAAAACAATGCTGTCTCGAGCTATGGCCGGAATATTGCCTAATTTAACTGAAAAAGAGAGTTTGGAAGTGACAAAAATTTATTCGATTACAGGAAATATTCCACCAGGCGGATCGTTAATTCGACAAAGACCATTTAGATCACCACACCATACAACTTCACAAGTAGGGTTGATTGGCGGTAGTAGTAATCCCCGACCAGGTGAAGTATCGTTGGCTCACCGAGGAGTATTATTTTTGGATGAATTTCCTGAATTTGGTCGAAATTCACTAGAGGCATTAAGACAACCGTTGGAAGATGGATTAGTAAATATTTCTAGGGCGGCTGGATCAGTAACTTTTCCAGCGCAATTTATGTTGATTGCGGCGGCTAATCCATGCCCGTGTGGATATTTGGGTGATCCGAAAAAAGAATGTAAATGTAGTACTTTTCAGGTTTTAAATTACAGAAAGAAATTATCTGGGCCGATTATGGATAGAATTGATTTACACCTGACTGTGCCAGCAGTTGATGTGAATAATTTAATGGTATCTAACAAAGATAACCATAATGAAAAATCAGAAAATATTAAGAAACGAATAATTGAAGCCAGAAAAATTCAGACGGAAAGATTTAAAGATTTTGAGCATATACACTGCAACTCAGACATGAGAAATAGGCACTTAAAGGATTTGGCTAATTTGACTGGAGAGGCAAATTTATTGCTGAAACAAGCGGTAAATAAATTTAATTTGTCAGCTAGGGTTTATTTTCGATTAATAAAAGTGGCCAGAACAATTGCAGATTTGGATAAATGTAATGACTGTCTCTTATACACATCT
>JAHBAQ020000091.1 GCA_018500045.2 Candidatus Shapirobacteria bacterium
GATCTGACTCTGGATGAAGCCGCTCTTTTGGCTGCTCTGCCCCAGGCACCTAGTTATTATTCCCCTTATGGCTCCCATCTGGACGCCCTTAAGGGCCGACAAGAATATGCTTTAAAAACTATGGCCAGTTTGGGCTATATTACTGAGGAAGAAGCGACTAACTTTAAAAAGATTAATGTTTTAGACAAAATAAAAATTGCCGACCAGGGCATCAGCGCTCCGCACTTTGTTATGTATATCAAAGAATATTTGGAAAAAAATTATGGACAACAAGCTGTAGAGCAAGGCGGCTTAAAGGTTTATACCACCCTAGATTGGGATAAGCAACAAATTGCTGAAGCAGCGGTAAAAGCTGGAGCTGAGTCCAATTTGAAAAAATATAAAGCGGAAAATGCCGCCCTAGTAGCCATTGATCCTAAAACAAGCCAAATCTTAGCTATGGTTGGCTCCAAAGATTATTTTGATAAATCTATTGACGGTCAGGTAAATGTAACCATTCGCAACAGACAACCTGGTTCATCCTTTAAGCCTTACGTCTATTTAACCGCCTTTAAAAAAGGCTACACCCCTGATACACAACTTTGGGATGTTGATACTAATTTTGAAACTGACGAAGGAAAAACTTACAATCCCAAAAATTATGATGGAAAAAACCGCGGGCTTTTGCGTATGAAAGACGCGCTCGCCATGTCACTTAATGTGCCGGCCGTAGAAACACTTTATCTGGCGGGAGTGAATGATTCAGTAGAAACTGCCCATGATTTGGGCATCACGACCATTACCGACCCAGGCAAGGTCGGACTTTCCTTGGTTCTAGGTGGAGGAGAAGTAACTCTCCTAGAACACACCAACGCCTTTGCCACACTGGCCACTGGCGGAATCTATAGACCCAAAACAGCTATTTTGAAAATAGCTGACGCAAAGGGCAAGGTTTTGGAAGAATACAAAAATAATGATGGCAAAAGAGTCGTTGATGAAAAATATGTAGCCATGCTTGATTCCATAATTTCTGATAATAGTTTGCGCGCGCCGGTTTTTGGTGAAAATAATCCCTTGCGTTTTGACAATCGACAAGTAGCAGCTAAAACGGGCACCACCAATGAATGGCGTGATGGCTGGACCATGGGCTTTACTCCCTCTCTGGCAGTTGGTGTTTGGGCAGGGAATAACAATAATTCTATTATGGCCGAAGGAGCCGATGGTGTTTTTGTGGCCGCGCCTATTTGGAGAGCTTTTATGGATCAGGCTTTAAAAAATTACCCACAAGAAGATCTGCCAAAATATGAGCCAGAAGAAACGGGCAAAGACGTTCTGGATGGCAAGTTAGATCTTTACACTAAGGTTGAAGTTTGCGAAATACCCGGCAAAAAAGACAAATATTGCTTGGCTTCTAGCGCTTGTCCAAGCAGCCTAAAAGATGAAAAAAAGTTTTTCAATGGTCACAGTATTCTCTGGTATGTTAACAAAGATGACCCCCGTAGCGAACGACCCGAAAAACCAGAAAGTGACCCTCAATTTAAAAACTGGGAAGCAGCTGTTAAAAAATGGGCTAAAAATCAAAAGGGACTTGAAGACGATGAGGCTCCGGAAGAAAAATGCAGTGCCAGTGATTTTGAAGACTATAAACCATCCATCAAAATAACTTCGCCTGGAAGTGGCGACACCATCACTGAATCCGCTTTTAACATTAAGATTGACTATTCAGCTGAATTTGGGCTTAAAAGTATTATCTATTATGTTGAGGGAGATAAGGTATCTTCTGGAAAAGACGCTTCTTTTAGTTATTCTGTTCCAGATTCAAAAAAATCAACCACCCTGGACATAAAAGTGGTTGTTCAAGACGAAGAGGGCAACGAAAGTTCGGATAGCTTAAGTATTCACACAAACATTCCTTAAAAAATAGTCACACTTATTTCATTTTTATTTCTTTGACGACAGAACTGCCAATTTTTTCATTTATTTTGCGCACAATTAAGTTACGATTAGTCCAAAGCTCGGCTGCCCAAAGAGAATTTTGCGCTTTAATAAAAAGAGTTCCGGCTGAAAAATAGTTTGGCAAAAATTTTTCTGCTCCGATTAAACCAAATTCTGCCCGCACAACCTCTTTAAAAAGAAAGAAAACAGTTTCCTTTTCGGGAGCTGTTTCTTTTTTTAAATAAGCTTGCTTATTTTTTACAAGCGCACCGAAAGATTTTATCATTTTTGCTTTCTCAAAAAATTGGAAATGCTACGCGCCGCAATTGCCCCTTCGGCCGCAGCGGTAATAACCTGAAAAAATTTATCCGACCCGTCAGTAATGTCCCCGGCTGCCCAAATTCCCGCCTGAGAAGTGGCGGCATCTTTTTTAATTTTTATATAGCCGTCTTCATCCACCTCTATCCCCAGATCTTTGGTGAAATCTATATTAGGATCAGAGCCAATTTCAATAAAAAGCCCGTCTAGCCCTAAAATGTTTGTGTTTTTATATTCGCCATCCAATACAACTTGGGCTACTCTTTTTTCGCCCTGAATTTCTTTTACATTTAAGTTATACAAAACTTCTATTTTTTTGTTTTCCTCAATTAATC
>JAHBAQ020000088.1 GCA_018500045.2 Candidatus Shapirobacteria bacterium
AATACAGTTGTATGATGGCTTAACTCCTTTAAAGGCTAACTTGAAACTTAATTTGGAAGTACTGGTGTCTGTAGCTTGAGATCGATCATCTTGACTTTGACTAATTAAATTGACGACTAAAGGTAGAAATAAAACTATAAAAGACAATAAAAACAAAAGAGAAAAATGAGTATTAAATTCCGATTTATTCATTTATTGATTAATTCTACTGAATCTGAGAGTTTTATAAAAGACTCGTAGATTAGACACGCTATCAATATCGTTATTTAATCTGTTTTTTTGAGTGGTTTTTGAAAAAGAGAACTAAAGGAATAGCGACACCGATTGAGGAATAAGTACCGCAAACAACACCAATAAGAAGAGCAGTAGCAAACCAACGAGTGGTTGTGCCACCAAGTAAAACTAGTGAAGTTAACATAAAAATAATGGTCATAGAATTATTGATGGATCTGGTTAAGGTTTCGGTTATAGCTTCATTAGCTAAAGAGACCCAATCTTTTTGAAAACTCTGACGTTTGAGTTCGCGAATACGATCGAAAGTAACAACTGTATCATGAACTGATGATGATAAAGTGGTTAGTAAAGCAGTAACGAATAATGAATCGAGTTCGGCACCAAAAAAATGACCGAGTAAAGAAAAACTACCAACTAAAATAAATGTATCGTGAAACATAGCTAAAACGGCACCAAGACCGAAAGAAAGGTCGCGAAAACGGCGACCAATAAATATAAATAAAAACAACGAGGAAAGGATAACGGCAATAATGGTTTTTTGAAGCAGCTCACGACCTAAAATAGGACCAATAGTTTCAAATTTTTGCTCTCGATAATCTGAAAAACTTTCTTTGAAACTTTTATTTAAAGCTGTTTTTTGATCAGTGTTAATATCGGCAAATTTGAGTGAATAATTTTGATCACCAAGGGAAATAATTTCTTTTAACTCTAAGTTGTTTTTGGTAAAAACTTCTTTTAATTTGTCTTCGGAATAGTTTGGTAAATTTAATTCCCAAGTGGTTCCTCCGGTAAAATCAATTGATAATTTAAATTTCCAAAAAATAATGGAAAACAGTGAAGAAAGTAATAAAATTAGGGAAAGACCAAAGAAAATTGGTCTGAGTTTCATAACATTCATATGTTAGTTTAAAGTTAAAAGTATAAAGTAGAAAGTTAATTTTTAATTTTTTCTTTAATAAAAACACGTAGAAGATTGCGGGTAACAAAAACACCGGTAAAAATACCAATAAAGATACCCAAGATTAGGGTTAAGGCAAAACCGCGAATCATACCAGAAGTACTTAGAAATGACCAATTAAATGGATTAAATAAAATAAAACCAGTAATAATAGTGCAGGTGTTGGCATCTTTGATAGAATCCCAGGCCCGACCAAAAGCAGACTCTAAAGCCATATTCCAATCTTTACCTTTACGGGTTTCTTCTTTGAATCTTTCAAAGATTAAAATATTACTATCAACAGCCATACCGATTGAAAGGATAAAGCCAACAATACCTGGAAAAGTAAGTGTAACTGGAACGAGACGATAAAGTGTAAGAGTAATAAGTCCATAAATAATTAAACCAATATCAGCGATTAATCCGAGTTTGCCGTAATTAGCAATCATAAAAAGAGAAACTAAAACCAAACCGACAACACCGGCCAAAATGCCTTTGTTGAGAGAATCCTGACCTAAGGTGGCACCGACCTGAGACTGTTGAATTAATTTGATTGGTAAAGGTAAGGCACCGGCATTTAGTTGAGCCGAAAGTTGTTTGGCAGTTTGAGAAGTAAAACTACCACTAATGGAGGCTTTACCGTCAGTAATAATATTTTGAACCACTGGAGCAGTAATGGGGTAATCATCGAGAAAAATGGCAATTCTTTTGTTAAGTAAATCTTTGGTAGCCTGAGCAAAAAGTTTTGATCCTTCTTCATTAAACTCAATGCCCACTTCAGGTTGAGAATTATTAGGATTAATTTGAACTGATGAATATTTTAAATGTGAACCGTCGATACCAGTATCTTTAGCAAACAAATCATAAACAGTGGCGGATGCGGTTGCTTCCGGAGCGATTTCAACTTCACCTTTGAAGGAAAGTTTGGCGGTGGTGCCGATAAGATTAACAGCATCATTGACATTTTCGATTCCGGGAAGATCAATTTGAAGACGGTACTTGTCTTGTTGTTTGTTGATTTTAACAGTGGTTTCACTGACACCAAATAAATTGACCCGACGTTCGATATTGCCTTTGAGTGATTCCAAAGCTTGAGGTAAATTTTCCTGACCAACACCGTTGGTATCGATATCGAAGAGAAGTGAAGATCCACCGGCTAAATCAAGACCATATTTGAGTTCAGAATTTTTAATGAAAGGAACTGGACCAATTCTGGAAAGATCAGGGCGGTAAAAAGTATGTTCCCAATTAATATTGTTGAAATTAATTTTAATTGGTAAAGTTTGAGGAAAATTTAGAAGACCGCAAAACAAAGTTAAGGCAATAATTACCCAAAAAATTCTAATAGTCTTTTTTCTTTTGGTCATAATTATTTTTGTTGGGAAATAAGAGATAACTGGCGGGGGTGACCGGAAAATAAATAAGTGATAGTGGTTTTGGAGTGATTAATTTTTATAGAGACAGGATCCCCTTCTTTGATATTAAAATCTTTGATAGATTTTGAGGGAATAGTGATGGCTAAACTATTACCAGTTTTGATAACTTTTCTAATTTGGGTCATTTAGAGATTATTAATTTCCTGGCAGCTACCTATTATAGCAATAGGATTACTCAAGAAAAAGTCAACAATAAACTGGTCACGTTTTTGACGACGGAGATTAAATTCGCCTTTACCCATAACCATATAATTAATTTCATGGCCACGGATAGTTTCTTCTTGTTTGATTAAGCTCTCCATTTCACGAATTGAGACGTCACCGACAATGACTAAATCAATATCATCTGGTTGTCGTTTCTCACCGGTCATAAACTTGTAGTTATAAAAAACTAATTTTATAGTCCCAAGAGTTTCGTTTTTGTTTTGTAATTTTAGACCTAAGCCGGATGATTGATTGGCAATGATGAGGAGATTAGAAAATAAAACCGATTGTTTGTCAGCCCAGTAATAAAGTCGATTACCCCGCCATTCTGAAGTAATGAGACCGCTTTTTTGAAGATTGTCTAACTCCCGACGGACAGAATTAATTTCTTCGTCAACTAAACGAACCAATTGTCGAACATAGAAAATCTCGCCTGGATTGTAAAACAGAACACTGATAATTTTTATTCTGGTTTGAGAAACAAAAAGGTGTTTAAGACTATTCTGAATTTTCATAAAAATTAATTGTAAGAAACTGTAGTGCCAATTGGTAGAAGCTCTACCCAAACATTACCGGCAATAAAATTAACTTCCTTACCAGATTTATCTTTGAAAATAGTTCGAGAAAGTCGATTGGCTTTTGACCAAGTAATTTCGGTTTTTTCACCGTTTTGAATTAAAACACCGTTACCATTACCAATAACATCGTAAAGATTGTGTAAATGTTCATCAACCGAGCGGGTTTCTTTGACAAACTGGATAACTAAATTTTTGGCAGTGATAGTTTTACTAGTATTAAAGTCAACATGAGCAGATCCACCGTTATAGCGCTGATAATTATTATTAGTGGCATCATATTTCCAATTGACAGAATAATCTTTGTAGCCTGACCAGAAATCAAAAGAGACATTGCTAGCTGTTGGAGATGAAACAGATTTATCTGTTTGTTTAAATAACCAAGCGCGATAACTTTTATCCCAAGAAGTTTTTTTAGCTTCGGTAGTGTTAGTAAGGCCTCTGGTTTCAGCAACGTTCCAAAGCTCTTTAGTAGAGCAATACATAGTATGTTCGGTAGCTCGTTCATCACCAGTGCGATCTGGTTCGCGGCGACAGGCTTTGTAAGACAAAGAGAATTGACTTAAATCACCCCAAGTACCTTTACTATTCCAACCGTAACTAGAGATTTGCTCTATAGCTTGGGCTTTTTTGGCAGTTGTACAAGGACCGCCGTCAGTAGCAGAACTACAATTGGCACCACCAACATGGTTATAAAGGGGATAATCAGAATATTCAGAAGCTAAATCAAGAAAATAAGTACGAGCAGAACGAACAGGACCGACATCGTATTTATTGGCTTCTGAGCCGGCAACTTGACCGCAATAGAAAACGCCCATAAATCGAGTGATACCACCTTCAGCCACGGCTTCGTAAACAATGTCAGCAGTTTGTAGACCGGACTGAGGTCGGGAATCTTCGTGATTTTCAATCATAACCATAAGAGGTCGACGTTTAGACCAAATGGCGGCTTCCTCTTTAGTATAAAGTTGGCCATTGATAGGACAAATTTCAGTTTTTGGACCCGGATAAAGACTCGTATTAGTGTTTGTTTCTGTTTGATTGGTATTGGGTGAAGTGTTGGTATTTTTTTGAGAAAGAGAACCTAAAAAACCATTACTGCTGGCCGGTAAGAAATAGTCGAAAAGAAAATAAGAAATACCACTAGTTATTAGGAATATTCCTATTAATCCAGATATTTTGGTGATTTTTGGGTTCATTAAAATTTTAACCTTTAATAGTTTTAACTATAGCTAATTTTTCCTCTTTTGACAAAGTGATATTGTCTCCCTCGCCATTTTTTATTGGTTTAGCGTAAACACGGGTAATATCGCGATTATGAAGTGAAGAAATAATAACACCTGAGTTATTTTGATCTAAAAATGTAAGAATAAAACTTTGATCACCTCCAATATCTTCAAATGGGTTGTAGCGAAGAACATTGATTTTCAGATTATTATTACCAGCGACGGCGATGGTTTCTTTTGGTAATTTGTTTTTTCGGTAAATACCATAGGTTATAAAACCTAACCAAAAAATATTTAAGAAAGTAAGAATATATAAGAGCGTCATACTTCCATTGTAGCAAAATTTATGTGCTATACTGGCCTTAGAAAGATGAGTCAAGAACAAAATAATAGATACATTAAAAAAGATTTGACTAAGAGCTTGATTTTGAGTTTGGTTTCAATTATGTTGATAGTTGTTATCTATTTATTTGTTAATTCGAGGGGGTGAAGCTTAAATGCCAACCATTAAATTTTATTCTGTTAAGTCACGCAAGTCAGTCGAAGTAGACGTATCTCAAGTTAAGAAAGTTATGCTCAAAAACGGTAGACCAGCAGCTGAAACTGTTGATCCAGAAACCGGTACCAAGATGTTCAAAATCTTGTCTGCCGCAGATGCAGCTTTACTTAAATAAGTAAGAATTTTAAAATAAATTAGCCTTCAAAGAAATTGAAGTGTCTGTTCCGATTTATCGGAAAGGAAAGTCCGGACCACAAAAGGTACAGAACCTGAAAATGTAAGGGTTTGGGTAACCAAACGGCAATGCTACAGAGACGAGTAAGCGAGTCGCCTTCGCAAGAAGATACGATGAGCCGAGATGAAACGAGCATCCTTCTGGTGGAAATCTCAAGTTGAGACGTTAGTATCTAGTCTTTGAGAGTCTCAGGTAGAGAGAATAGATAGATGACACATAAACAGAATCCGGCTTAACAATTTCTTTGAAGGCTTTTGTTTGGACTATTTCTTTTCCAGTATAACTTTTGTGATGGTTTCGAGAGTTAAAAATATTGGCAAAGCGAGGATAGCACCAACAACACCACCAAGCTTGGCGCCAGCAGCGATAAGTAGAATGGTGACTAATGGATTAAAACCAACGGTCTGTTTCATTATCTTAGGAACGATAATATTATTTTCTAATTGTTGAATGATAATACCGACAATAATAGTTAGAACACCAATCAAAGGAGAAACAGTAAATCCAACTAAAGCCGCCACTAACGTGGCTACTGTAGGACCGATTGAAGGAACAGCTTCGAGTAATCCGGCAAAGATAGCTAAGGGAACGGCATATTTAAGACCCAGAGACAAATAAGCAATGTAAGAAAGTCCACCAATAATGGTCATCAAAAAGAATTCGGCGGTTACCCAACTTCCAAGTCGAGTCTCAAGACGTTCGATAATAGCAATGGCTTTTTTTTGGCCATTTTCACCAAACATTTCTAGACTATATTTGGGGAAGTTTTTCTTTTCTAATAAAAGATAAAATGTAAGAAACATAATAACGAAAGCAGAAATAATATTGGAAACTAACGAGATAGCGGTTTTAGCAATACCTCCGGGAAGGTTTTCAAGAATTTTAAATTGTGAGGATAAATCGATAGGATTGGTGCCAAGAATTTTGATGTTGCTAAGAGTACTAGGTAATGTTTGAACTAAACCGGTAGTTTGTTCGACCAAAATTGGGACAATACCGGCAACAGCAAAAGAAATAACCGCCAAAATAATGATATAGACAATTAAAATGGCTAATGGTCGGGGAATTTTAAACTTTTCTAAACGAACAATGGCGGGATTAACGGCTTCCATAAAAACAAAACTGATGAAAAGAAGAATTATGAGAGCTCTAACTTGCCAAAGTAAAAAGAGAGAGAGTAAAAATAAAACAGTAAAAACTACGGTTTTAGTAGAAACTTCGAATTTTTTATTGATCATAGCTTAGTATACCATCGGGAAACCAAGGTGAAGATTTGTTTTTTGAAGTCAGTTTTGGTGATATCAAAAAAAGTAGCATTAGATTTGGTTTTAAACCAACAACTCTGACGTCGAGCGTCAGAGTGTTCAGCGTAACACCAATTACGAAGACAAGAATCTAAGTCTTTTTTATTTTCGAAATACGGGCGGAGACATTGGTAAGCTCCAATTTGCATACCCGGATCAGTCCATTTATATTTTTTTAATAATTTTTTGACTTCATCTAAAAATCCAATGTCGATTCTTTTTTGAACTCTAGCGTCGATACGATGGTAGAGAAAATCCATAGGAGCAGTAAGTGATACGTGAATTAAATCGAAATCATTATTGTTTAATGTTAAATTTTTATTTTTTGGAGAAAATAATTTGATTTCGATTTTACGAGTGAGGCGGTAGTGATTGTTGATTTCGGAATGGTTTAATTTGGAAAAATTTTCTGGGTCTAAAAATTGATAAATTTTTTGTAAAGTTTTGACTGAGCAAAGACGAGAAATAAAACGCCAAATTTTATGAGGTTTAACCGAAAAAGTGGTGTAATTTGGGTTAATTAAGGAATCAATATAAAAACCGCTGCAACCAACCAAAATAGGTAATTTATTTCTTGACTGAATTTCTTTTATAGTTTCTAAACCAATTTTTTGAAAATCAGCTACAGAAAATTTTTGATCAGGGGTAACAATATCGATTAAATGAATTGGCGTTTCTTCTGGTTGATCTTTGCCGGTACCAATGTCCATACCTTTATAAATTTGACAAGAATCACCTGAAACTAACTCTCCATTATATTTTTTGGCTAATTCTACAGCTAAATCGGTTTTACCGGTAGCTGTTGGACCAGAAATGACTAAAAGTTTATTAAACATTGATTCTAAATTCGACAACGTCGTCGGGGCGCATAATATAGTCGCGACCTTCGTGACGAAGTTTGCCAGCGTCTTTGGCACCGAGTGGGCCATTGCAAGTCACAAAGTCTTGATAAGAAACCACTTCGGCCATAATGAAACCTTTTTCAAAATCAGTGTGAATGGCAGCAGCAGCTTTTGGAGCAGTATCGCCTTTTTTAATAGTCCAAGCACGGACTTCTTTGACACCGGCAGTGTAATAAGATTGGAGACCAAGAGTATCGTAGGCTTTTTGAATAACTCTTTCAAGACCAGACTGGGAAACGCCTAATTCTTGTAAATAGCTTTTGCGCTCTTCGGGGTTTAATTCGGATAAGTCGAATTCAATTTGGGCACAAACAGGAACAACTGATTCGTAATTTTCAATTTTTAAATTAAAATTTTCGATATTCTGATAAGTATTTTCATCAACATTAGCAACGATAAAATATGGCTTGGCAGTAAGCAAGAAAAATTCTTTTAATAATTCTTTTTCTTCGTCATCAAGTTTTAAGTTGACAGCTAAAATCCCTTTTTCGAGTTCAGTTTTTAGTTTTTGAGCCAAAATAAATTTTTTACTAATTTTTTCTTTAGCGTTATTTTTGTTGGTATCAATATATTTATCGATAGTTTCTAAATCTTTAATAATTAGTTCGGCACAGATAACTTCGAAATCGCCTTGAGGATCGACAGAGCCTTCCTTGATAATATTGGCATCAGAAAAAGCGCGAACCACATGACAAATAGCATCACAATCACGAATATTGGTTAAAAATTTATTACCTAGACCTTCACCCTGAGAGGCACCTTTGACTAAACCAGCGATATCAACAAACTCAACGATAGCCGGAACGATTTTGTCGGTTTTGACAATTTCGGCTAAGACAGGAAGTTTCTCGTCAGGAACTTCGACAACACCAACATTTGGGTCGATAGTACAAAAAGGATAATTACTGGCGTCAGCAACTCTTTTCCCTAAAAGAGCGTTGAATAAAGTGGACTTACCAACGTTGGGTAAACCAACAATACCGATGGATAATTTCATAAGGGTATTTTAACATTAGACCGTATCAGTGACAGTTTTTAATTTAAAGTTTGATTTTTATAATTAAACTGAATAGACTGATAATTAATGAATATAAAAAAGTTTTCTGTTTTTTTGACATCTTTTATAGGTGTGGCTTTGATTGCTAGTGTCTGGATAGTTAAAAATGAAAATTTTGATATTCGAAGAAAAGCGGCTGAAGAAAAGCAAACAATTCCGGTTAGTCGATGGGTTCCAATTAAACTTGATGAGATGAATCAGGTTATAGATGAACAAATTAATACGATTACTAGTAAAAATGGTTCGGTGGGTAGTTTAGATCGGTCTTTAAAAATTCAAAATGTGATAAAGCGAAATTTAGCTTCGATGGACACAAAAAAAGATAATGAAATAGATTACAAGGAATTTAACGCCAACATTATCAATTTATCAAAAAACGTTTATAATTTGAGACATTCTTTGGATGAAACTAAGGCAAAAGGTTTATATGCGGTTAATTCGGCGACTGGAAATCAGAAAAACATATTAAGAATAATTGTTGAGGCAGGAATATATAATGA
>JAHBAQ020000094.1 GCA_018500045.2 Candidatus Shapirobacteria bacterium
AATCATCGAAACCCATTCCAATTTAGGCTTTGTTGGCGGCAATAATGCTGCTATCAAAAGAATTCTAAAAACTAACTTCGATCACATCCTTTTAATTAACAATGATGTCATTGTTGATCCTGATTTTCTCAAAAATTTAATTAAAAACACCAATAAGTACCAACTTCTTGCCCCCAAAATCTATTTCGCCCCTGGTTATGAATATCATGCCGATCGTTATAAACCAAAAGAAAAAGGTAACGTCATTTGGTTTGCCGGAGGTCAAATGGATTGGAATAATATTTACGGTAGCCATATTGGAGTTGACGAAGTCGACAATGGTCAAAGGGATACAATAAACGATGAAATAGATTTTCTTACCGGTTGTTGTCTCTTAATAAGCCGTCAGGTTTTTGAAAAAATTGGCTTACTAGACGAAAAATTTTTTATGTATCTCGAAGATGCTGATTTTTGTCATCGGGCCAAAAAAGCCGGTTTTAAATTAGCCTACATTCCCGAATCAAAGATTTGGCATATTAACTCTGGTTCTTCTAAAAGCGGTGGGGATCTTCATAACTACTTTTTAACCAGAAATAGGCTTCTTTTTGGTCTTAAATACGCCAAACTCAAAACTAAATTAGCTCTTGCCAAAGAATCTTTTTTTCAACTTTTTAATCCATCCACCTCAAAGTGGCAAAAAACCGGCATTATTGATTTTTATTTACAAAAATTTGGTAAAGGCTCATGGCAATAAACAAAATACCCCTCTCAATAATTATTTTAGCTGGTAACGAAGAGAAGATGATCGTTGACTGCCTTAAAACATGTTCTTGGGCCGAAGAAATTATTTTAGTTGCCGCTAATTCTACTGATACTACTGTCACCTTGGCAAAAAAAACCATTTCTACTATCAAGATAGTCAAAACGTTCGATGAATACAATAAAAATTTTAGCAAATGGCGTAATCTTGGATTCAAAACATCCACCCAAAAATGGATTCTTTATATTGACGCCGATGAACGTATCTCCCTCAAACTAAAGAAGAAAATTACCGAAATAGTTACTAACACTTCTTTATGTTCTCATTATGCCATTTCTCGGGCCAATCATTTTTTAGGCCAGCGAGTCCGCTATGGTGGCACCTATCCCGATTATGTCAAAAGATTATTTGATCGAAATTTTTTCCAAGGATACAAAGGTATTTTACACGAACAACCTGTAATTACCGGTGAATTAGGTTATATTGATACTGATCTATTTCACTACACCCATCGTGATTTAACCTCTATGGTCGATAAAACTTTAGTTTGGACTGATACTGAGGCACAGGCTTTATTCAAGTCAGGTCATCCGCCAGTTGTTTGGTGGCGTTTTATTAGAATGATGCTCACCAAAGGCTGGGAACGCCTGATCAAACAACAAATGTGGCGCGATAGTGAGGTTGGTTGGGTTTCTATCATTTTTGAATCTTTCAATACTTTTTTAATTTATGCTCGTCTCTGGGAACTTCAACAAAAGCAAAATCAAAAAATTTAAGGTATTATAAAGTTAATGGATAAAAAGGCCGCTATTTACGATCCGTATTTAGATACTCTCGGAGGTGGGGAAAGATATTGTCTTACTGTCGCCGAAGTTCTCCTAAAAAATGGTTACAATGTCGATCTTTTCTGGTCAGGTAACCAAGATTTAATCGAAAAAGCCGAAAAACGTTTTTCTCTAAATTTAAAAAAACTTAATGTTGTTCCTGATATTTTTGGTATTCAACCGCAGAATCTTGATTTGGTCGAAGAAAACGATCATCTTTCAAAATTTACTCGTCGGACGGTCAATCAACCGGAAATTAAAATTAGATTTAATCGATTTTTTAAAAAAATCAAAAATAGTCGTCAGTATGATGTTATTTTTTATATGGGAGATGGCAGTATTCCTACATTATTCGGCAAAAAAAATTTTCTCCATATTCAAGTTCCATTTACTTCTCAAATTAACCCTATCTCTCAGTTAAACCACCAAATTAAAGCTAAGCTTTTGTCAAAAGTTATTTGCAATTCTCAATTTACCGCCAGGTTCCAAGAAAAATCCTTAAAAGATAAAGTTTTAGTTGTTTACCCACCAGTTGATGTTGATAAGTTTTATTCCGATTCAAACAAAGAAAATATTATTCTTTCCGTTGGTCGCTTTGACAATATCCTTAATGCCAAAAAACAAGATATTCTTATCGACGCTTTCAAAACATTAATTACTCAATTTCCTAATCTCAACTGGAAACTTGTTTTGGCTGGCGGTAGTCTTAGTGATCCGTCCAAAAACAGTTATCTACAATATTTACAAAAAAATGCCAAAGGTTTACCTGTAGAGTTTATTGTTAATCCGCCATTTAATATTCTTCAACAAATATATTCCAAATCCAAAATATATTGGCATGCCGCTGGGTTTGATGTCGACGAAAATAAACATCCGGAAAATACAGAACACTTCGGTATTACCGTTGTCGAAGCTATGGCCTCAGGATTAGTTCCTGTCGTTATTTCCCAAGGCGGTATTCCGGAAATAGTCGATCATGGTGTTAATGGTTTTTTATGGAAAACCATTGATGAACTTATTTCTAAAACCAAAAAATTAATTGACGACCCAGAAACTCTAAAAAGAATGTCTGAACAGTCACTTATCAACTGCCAACAATTTTCCAAAAATAATTTTGAGAAAAAATTAATGAGTATTATTAATCAATAAAATGAAAATTTCTGTCATTGTTACCAACTGGAATGGTCTTCCAATTCTTCAAAAAAATCTTGAAGAAATTATAAAAAAGAGTCCTGAAGCGGAAGAAATAATTTTTGCTGATGATGCTTCACAGGACGAAAGTGTTCTTTTTGCTCAAAAAATTCAAAAAAAATACCCCCAACTAAAAATAATTGCTCATAAAAATAACCTAGGTTTTGGTGAAAATTCCAACGATGCTGTCAGCCAATCAAGTGGGGATTTAGTTGTTCTCTTGAACAATGATATTTATCCTCACTCAAAATATATTACTCATAGTCTAAAACACTTTGACGATCCAAATGTTCTCGGTGTTGGTTTCGCCGAACTTGGCCATGAAAATTGGGCTAAATTTTTTTGGAAAAATGGTTATCTTCAGCACGAACCTGGTAATTACGATATTAACCAGACTCATATTTCCGGTTGGGTCTCCGGTGGTAGTTCTATCGTCCGAAAAAGTCTTTTTCAGAAGCTCGGTGGATTCGATGCGATTTATAAACCATTTTATTGTGAAGACCTTGATCTCGGTTACCGAGCCTGGAAATCCGGATACACTTTACTCTGGGAACCAAAAAGTGTTGTTGAACATCATCATGAAACGACTATGTCAAAATTTTCCCTTAATTTCCTTAATTATGTCAAAGAACGCAACCGTCTTTTAAATACTTGGCGCAACATTACTGATCCACATCTTTTAAATCAAAATAAAATGGCCTTAATTGGTCGAGTTCTTAGTGGTCCAAATTATATTAAAATAATCCGTGCTGCCAAAAAACAAATTAAGCATTCTTCGGCACCAATTGTTTTTCCTCAACTTACTGACAGTCAGATTCTCTCGAAATTCCAAAAATGAACCGGAAAAAATTTATTTTAATTTACTTATTAGTCAGTTTTTTTGCCGGCCTCAGTCTTTTTTTTAGTCTTAAGAAATATTCTCAACATAATTTTTCTACCGAAAAATTTTTCACTTTAACTGACACTGTTGCTAGAGTAAAAGATAAAACCGACAATCTTTGTAAATATCAAATTTTAAGCGAACCAAAAGTCGGGGATCAATATATAAAAATAAATTTCTGGTGTCAAAACCAATCAAAAGCCAGAAGCACTTTATCTTTAGCAGCCGTTCCTCACACCACCGCTGGTGAAATTTTAAAAGAATATGCCCGAATTATAAATTTTGATTTCAATTTAATAACTCAAAACAAATGGTATTGTCTGATTAACGATCAGGAATTAACCGAAACTAATCTAAAACAAGAAGTCAGGCCGGCCAGTACTATTGATTGTTTCGAAAATAAAAATTTATATCGTCATGATCAAAAAGAGCTTTAAATTTCTTATATTTATTTCCATCATCGTTTTAGCTTTTTTTCTTCGCAAGAAAAATTATGCCCAAATTCCTATTCCCGGTCAATCAGTCGATGAATATAGTTATTCTTGGGTCGGATTATCGCTCATCAAAACCGGTATGCCAATTGGTGTCTCCGGCATTCCCGGATATCAAAACCAGTTTTCGAAATATATTAATGTCGATCGACTTTACCAAACGTTATCTAGTGACCCTCTAAGTATTAATTACCCTTGGATGGATCATCCGCCATTACTTGGTCTAATTACAGGTGGTTACGCGGCTATATCTGGTGCTAATGTTTTTGAAGACACTACCTCTCTTCTTATTCGCCGACCAATAATCATTATATCTACCATATCAGTCGCTCTGTTAATGATTTTTTGTTGGTTAAATTTTAGGTTTTTAACTGCCGTTATTTCCGGATCTATTTATGCCACCACTCCCTTAATTGTTTTAAGCAGTCGTATGATTCAGGCTGAAAACGCCATTATTCCTTGCTTACTTTTAGTTATGATTTTCTCGTCTTTATATTTTCGTCAAAAAAAAGATATTTGGTTAATCTTTGCCGCTATTATTTCTGGAATCGCCACTTTATTTAAATTAACCGGAGTAGTTTGTCACCTCTATATTTTCTTTTCTTTAATCTTTTATTATCAAAAATTTAATTCTAAATTATTCAAAGATTTTCTTTTCTTCCTTGGTATTTCTTTACCCATAACCTCTCTTTTCTTTTTTTATGGCATCTCTTATGGCTCAAAAAATTTTTTCAATATTCTTTTTTCCAATGCCAACCGATTTTACGGCATTGGTCCAAACGCTATTATTGACCTAATCAGAAACCAAAGACTTACTCAGCACAAATTTTTACCGGAGATTTGGTTAATTATCGGCTGGATAACTTTTTTTCTCTCGTTTTCTAAAACCAAAAAAACTTTGCCCCAATCATTAATCTTTATTAGTTTGATTTCGTACCTTATTGTTTATCTCTTCTTTGGTAGTCAACCATACGGCTGGTATACTTTTCCTTTTTGGCCGTTACTTATTTTAAGTTTAACCGCTTTTTTTGATGAAAACCTCACCAATCAAAAAAATCTTCTTTTAACTTTCATAATAGCTATAACTATTTTTGGTGCCAATTTAGCCAGAATTATGGGTATTTTTGAATTTCAAAAATATTCTACCTTATGGCGATTCCTTATTCCTGCAACTATATTCTTTCTCATTGTTAAATATTTAATCAAAAAACCAACTTCTCGCATTTTAAACTTTATTATTCTCGCTCTTATTTTTGGCTCAGTTTACTTCAATCTCTATTATTTAAATCAAATAACTCTCGACTTTTGGTGGCAAAATATTTCTTAACTTTATTCTTTCGGGATATAAATCAAAAATTGTCCTTTACCGTCAGGTTTGTAAATTGTTTTCCAAAGATCCAACTTTTCAATTGAATCATTCACTGTCGGGTTAGAAACAGAAGCTATATATATTGTTTCTTTATTAATATCCTCCTGGTTCCAGTCAATATTTTTAACCCAGTACTTGCCGATTTTGTCAGACGTATCAATTCTATTAATCATTTCCCAAGCATCAAAAGCTCCCCAATAACCAAAATAAAGTCTTGGCAAACCAACATATTGGCCAAATTCGCCAAACCTTGGTTCAATTACCACCCATTTATAATCAGCTACTAGTGGCTTAACTTCCTCAAATGCTTGTTTATAGCCATACTGATAATTGTCACCTGTAATTTTAGGAAAATGAACATAATACGCTATGCCAAAATATATAAAATTTACTAATCCTAATAATATTAATAGCCAGAAAAACTTTTTTGACTTTTCCAGTATAATTTTCATCCCAACCGCCATTATCAAAATCGTTGGCATAATAAAAGGTAAATTTCTTACCGAAGCCGGAGATCCTGTCAGCGCTGGAACTAGTGGACACAAAAGCCACCACAGTAAAACAAAATTTCCTTTTTCTTTAAAAACTTTTTTTAAATTAAGTAAACCAAAAAATAAAAACGGTGCCGTTACTAATAGAAACCAGCCAAAATTAAAAGGTTCATTTTTTGGGAACAGATCCATACCATTAGTAAACAAAAAATCCAACCCAAAATGTTGTCCATAATTATAAATCGGCTCTGCCAATATCTTAGCTAGTTTTTTTATCCAAAAATCACTGCCATTTAACCAATAATTTTGCACTCCTGCTGTTTTAAACCAAATTTGCGACGAAGCTCTATTAAACGGATCTCTCATTTGAACTGTCACAAAATCATAAAAAATCGGCAACGAAACCAAACCTGTTGTTAACCACATCGGTAACCAGTTCGTAAACTTAACTTCTTTTTTCCAACACCACCAACCAACCACCAATATTAGCGGCACTAATCCTTTTTCGGTATGATATGCCCAAATTGATAAACCAAAAAATAATCCAGCTAAAATCAATTCAAGTACCCGCCTCTTCCTTTTATAGAGAAACATTAAATAAATCCCCAATAGTAAAATAACTGAGGCTAAATTTGATTCATAAGCCGCTCTTGAAACAAAGACACTTTTAGGATCTAATGCCAACAAAATTGCTGACATTATTCCAATTTTTTCTCCAGCCAACTCCTTTCCTATTAACGCTATTAAAAAAATTGCCAAAGTTCCCGTAATTGCCGATAAAAATCTTACTCCATATTCATTATTACCAAAGATATAATTAAATGGAATATTAAAATAAGCATACAAAGGTGCTTTATAGTCTCGGTGAGAAATAAAAGATAATGGTAGTTTTTTTCTGTGTTCATCCATTCCAGTTATTCTTACTGAATAACTATCATAAGCAATCGATATTTCATCATTTCCCAAATGAATGGGATTTTTATCTAAACCAACCATTCTAAAAACACCTCCAATTAAAGTAATTATTATTACCCACAGCCAAAATCTATTTTTCATAGCAATAAATCGAAAATCAATAAACCAGCCAATAATAATTTATATTTATTTACTTTAAAACCTCTATATATCCAATAAAAAACCACGGGTAAAGTCAAAAAAATAAATTTTTCACTACTACCAATCATTCTCCAACTAGAGGTCGCCAATATTAACAAAAACCATACCAAAATGCCCAGGTCTCTGTTTTTGTCTTTAAAAAAATCAGCCAAACCAAGAAACATCAACCATCCTCCGCTAAAACCAATTGCTTTAATCCAGAAATAAGGAGATAGTAATTTCGAAAAATTTATCAACCACAAGGAAAATTTTAAGTAAGCACTGTAAAATAAATTTCTCAAATGAAACGGTAAAAATAATCCCTCGTATCTATACCTCTCAATTGATTTTGTTACTCCAGGATAATTCCAAATTGACTGCTCCCAGTCAAATAAAATAAATGGTTTGTCCAACCTCAAAAACAATAAATCATTAATAATTAAATTTAAAATTACTAAGCCTAATAAAAATATCCAAAAATATTTCTTTTTTTGTTTAAAAATAAACCAAAAAGACCAAAACATTAATAAACTAATCCACCAGGAAAAACTGTTTATTAGCATTAAACTATCAAAACTTAGCACCAACCATATTATTAATAACCCTAGAATTTTTTCCAAATTACCCATCTTTTGTTATCATAATTCTTTTTTAAAACCTGCACAACATACCAAGTTGAATAAACTAGAAACCCGTGCGACACTGACTTAACTATAAAAACTCATGAAAAAATTTTTATTTTTATCAATTTTTATTTTAGTTAATCTTGTCCTGAGGGTTTATCTATCCATCAATGACGTCCCAAAAGGGGATATTTTGGTTCACCGTGATTGGTCCAATATTCTATTTCAACAAGGTTTATCTGGATCATATTTCTTCGAAGGTTGGACATATACCCCACCTACACAACCACCTCTAATGATGTCCTGTTTTTATTTTTCAGAATATATTTATCAAAATCGTAATTTCTTTTCCCAACTCCACAACACCATCAAGCTTCCTCCTAGTTTTATTCTTCTGGGTTTTCAAAAATACGGCCAAATATTAACTCTACGTTTATGGGAAACATTATTCACCTATTTTATCGCCTTAATATTTTTCTTCTATTTTTCAAAAAAAATATCTTTTCTCAAATCATTAGTAATTTTTAATTTAATTATATTTAGTCCGATTTCGCTTTTTACCAATTCTATTTGGGGTCAAAACGATATTCTCCCCACCGCTTTTATGTATCTTGGCTTTTTAACCATATTTTCCAACTTTATTTTACTTAGTCCTCTTTTCTTTATCACTGGCATTTTATTTAAACC
>JAHBAQ020000046.1 GCA_018500045.2 Candidatus Shapirobacteria bacterium
ACTCCGGTCAGAAAAATTTGAAACAGATTTTATCTACTTGGAGCAATCTTAATCAATCAATTAATTCATTAATCAAAAATCAAAAATGAAAAAAACTATTTCCATCAACCTCAATCGTCAGGTCTTTAATCTCGACACCGACGCTTATTCAAAATTAGACGCTTATCTTTCCGATATCAAAAAACATTTTGACCAAAATGATTCTTCCGAAATTATTGACGATATTGAATCTCGCATCGCCGAAAAATTTACCGAAATTTTAGGTAAAGCCAAAAAAGCCATTCAAATTGAAGATGTCGATCAAGTTGTTGCTGACATTGGCAGTGTCAGTGATATTGCTGGCGACGACACTGATAATGAAACTGAAAAAACCGACAAAAATTCATCTTCTCGCAAAAAACTTTTTCGCGATACCGATAGTAAAATTATTGCCGGTGTTGCCTCTGGTTTAGCTTGGTATTTTGGTATTCGCTCTCTTTTTATTCGTCTTATTTTTCTCGTTTTACTTTTCAATCGAAACACTTCCTGTTTGTCTTTATTGACCTATTTAGCCTGTTGGTTAATTATCCCCAAAGCCAAAAACAATTTTGAAAAACTCGAAATGCAGGGTCGCCCAGCCACTCTCGATGAACTTCAAAATATTTCTGAGCAAACCGATAGTACTTCCAGTTTAGAAAAGAAAACTCAAAACTTTTTTCAAAAAATCTTTTCCGTCTTTTTTAAATTAATTAAATTTTGTTTTAAATGGAGTCTTAAACTTACCGGCTTTTTCTGTTTTTTAATTAACATTATTTTAATCGTTGGTTTAGTTGTCGGTTTTGTTTTGCTTTATTTCAATCAATTTTTTCCTTATGTTGATCTAACTTTTCTCAAATCCATTGGTAGTCCTGCTTTAGAGATTGGTTTTATTTCTCTTGGCCTCTCTTTCCTTATGCCTCTGATTTTTTGTCTTGATCTTTCTGACGATTTAATGCGCCTCAAATGGAACACTTCCTTCAAAAAAGTTCTTCTTATGATTCTTGTTTGGATAATTTCATTGGTGACTTTTGCCACTACTGCCAAAATTACTTATCCTCAATATCAGCCTCAACTAACTGCTTTTGTTGATCATTTTAAATATTTCACTGCTATTGATGAAACCAATTCTCAAACCATCAATATCAAAAATATTCCATCAATTGATATTAGTAATGTTAGACAAGTCAAATTAGTTCAATCAAACGAAAATATTTTAATTATTACTGGTAATCAACACCAAATTGATGAGCTTAACACCAAAATTTCTTCCGAAAAAATTTATATTCAAGGTAAATCTGCCACCTGGTCGGGTTGTGATGATTGTCTTGGTTACGTTAGTTCTGTCCGAGTTGAAATCCACTCTCCAAATCTTAATAATATAAAACTCAACAATACCGATGCTGAAATACAAACCCAATCAGGTAATTATCAAATCAATTTAGTCAAAAAAACCGGTCTTAAAATTACTGGAAATTTAAATACTATTTCTTTGACTGCCGGGCCAGATACTGTCACTAATTTACTTGACACTAATGTTGGTCAAATTGAGGCTCATCTCACCAAATCAACTCTCAAAACTGCTGCCAAAATTATCAAAATCAAAGGTGATTCTCAATCGGTTTTGATTTATAAAAACCAGCCACAAATTATTCCTCAGTCAGGTGATCAATCACAAAAACAAAAATATATTTTGTCTCAAGACCACGAAAAATTAGTCAAAACGCTCGAAGAAACTATTATTACTCTTGATGGCTCAAAAAAGACCCTTAAAGATTTAAACTGGTCATCTAACTTTGAAATTCAATCAGATTCCGACTTTTATCACATCTATACTTTTATCAAACCTCAAAACACCACCAATGTTTATGTTTTGTGGTTAGTCGAAAAAGATGGCGTTGTTACTTTAAATAAATCTTTCAAAATTACCGGTTGGGAAGACGTCCATTATTTAAATTTAGTCAACGATAAATTTATCCAAATCAATGGTCAAGTTTACGGTCCAGAATTAAAAGAAGAAACCAAAGAAATTTATATCGACAAAATCAAAAATAAATTGGAAATTTATCTTCCAAAAGATTCAGAGTAACTATAATTTTTTCCACTTCAGCCTCAACGAGTTGGTTACTACCGATACACTACTCAATGACATTGCCATTCCAGCAAAAATTGGATTCAAAATCAAACCAAAAAATGGATACAAAATTCCTGCCGCTACCGGAATTCCTACAATGTTGTAAATAAATGCCCAAAATAAATTTTGTTTTATCGTTTTCATTGTTTCTCTAGCTAATTTTATTGACTGAGGAATTTTACCAATATCGCCACCAAGCAGGGTAATTCCTGCCGATTCCATAGCAATATCAGTTCCTGTCGCCATCGCTATTCCTACTTCTGCTTGTATTAATGCCGGTGCATCATTAATTCCATCTCCGGCCATAACTACTTTTTTCCTTTTGTCTTGTAATTCTCTTATTTTGATTGCTTTTTCTTGGGGTAATACACCTGCTATTACTTGATCTATTCCAACTTCTTTAGCGACATATTCAGCTGTCTTTTGATTGTCTCCGGTCAACATAATTACTTCAATTTTTTGGCGATGTAATTTTTTAATTGTCTCTATTGCTTCATCTTTCAATGTATCACTCAAGGCAATTTTTCCTACCATCTTACCCCCAATTTTTATTGCCACCAATGTTTTTCCCATCTCTATCAATTCATCATTACCTTCAAATTTTTCCACCGAGACTTTCTTTTTATTTACCATTCCTACCACCCCAATTCCCGCCTTAGACTCAAATTTTTTCACTTCTCCCAATTCTAATTTTTCACTTTTGGCTTTTTGTACTATGGTCACCGCCAAGGGATGTTCTGATAATTTTTCTACCGCTGCTGCATATCTCAAAACCTCCATTTCTGAATAATTTTTATCAATAGAAATAATATCCGTAATTTGTGGTTCTCCTTTAGTAATTGTTCCTGTTTTATCCAAAACCACCGTGTCGATACTAGCTAGTTTTTGTAAACTTTCTGCGTTTTTAATTAATATTCCATTTTCTGCTCCCGCACCCACTCCAGCAATAATTGCTGTTGGTGTCGCTAATCCCAAAGCACAAGGGCAGGCGATTACTAATACTCCCACAAACGACAACAATGCCAAAGTTACATTTCCCGTCAACAACCATATAATCAAACTCAAAAATGCTACCAATAAAACTATTGGTACAAATACTGCCGAAATTTTATCTGCCAAGGTTTGAATCGGTGCCACCGAACCTGCCGCTTCTTCTACTATCTTAATTATTTGTGCCAACATTGTTTCTGCTCCAATTTTTGTGGCTCTCATTCTAAAACTCCCTTGTTTATTAATTGTTGCCCCTACAACTACATCTCCATTTTTTTTATCTACTGGCAAAGGTTCACCACTAATCATCGATTCATCTACCGAACTAAAACCACTTACTACTATCCCGTCTACTGGGATTTTAGCCCCTGGTTTTATGATTAAAACATCATCTATTTTAACTTCAGAAATTAATACTTCCACCTCTTTCCCATCTTTCCACAACAACGCTGTTTTTGCTTGTAATCCCAAAAGTTTTTTAATTGTTTCTCCGGTTTTCCTCTTGGAATTTGTTTCCAGTTGTTTTCCTAAACTTATAAATCCTATCACCACAATGGTTACATCAAAATATGTTTCTGTTGGCAAGTTTAACCAACTACCTATTTGCGGCATCAACGTCAGCAAAGCACTATAGACGTAAGCCGTTAAGGTCCCTATTCCAATCAGTGTGTCCATATTAACCGCTTTGTATTTTATTGCTCTCACTACTGCCTTTAAGTATGGTTGACCTATCCAAAAAATTGTCACTGTCGCCAAGATTAACAAAATCAAATTCCACAACTCCATCGGCATTGGTATGTTTGGTATAAAGTTCAATGTCCTTGCTCCAATATCCCACATCATCACCAAAAACACCAAAACCGATATTGGAAAAACAAATTGAACTTTATGTTCTAAATGTTCGTCTTCATTGTGGTGTTCGTGTCCCATATGTTCCATTATTTTTGTTTCCATTTTTGCTTCATTATCTTCAAAACTATATCCCAAATTTTTTATTTCTTCATTCATTTTTTCCAAACTAACCTTTGTCTCATCAAAGTTTATTTTAGCCTGTTCTGTGGCAAAATTTACCTCAATTTTTTCTACCCCAGTTATTTTTTTTACTCTACCTTCAATCAGGTTTTTACAACTGGCACAATGCATTCCTTTTACTTTAAGTATTTTATTTTTCATTTCTCCATTCAGTTAACATTTTAATACCTTCATTCAAAAAATCTTCTACTTTATTAGCGTTATTCAAAATTTCTGCGCGGCTTGATTTAAGCCTTGTTTCTTTAGTCATTTTTACTCCTTCTTGATGATGAAAAATCAATCCATTCAAAAATCGCAAATCAAAATTATCATCATATTCACCTAAATTTACTTTTAATGGATCTTTTACTTTACGATTATCTCCATACCAATCTTTTTTCCAATTATAAAGTTCTTCAATTGCTTTTGGTTCATCTTTCAAAATTGTTTCTGCCAAAGTTTTTATTTTTTCATCTTGGCTTTTTTGAGCTGCTTGTTCGGCCAACAACATTGCTCCTCTATGATGGGCAATCATTCCATTGATATATCGCAAATCAAACCATCTATCAGCCTGACCTAAATTCATCGACTTATCGTACATCGATAATTTATATTCAGGTGTCAACCAGTACCCGACACCTATTCCTATTGTCAAAAAAATAACTGCTGTCGCCGCTACCAGTGATCCTGAAATTTTATTCCACCACATTTATTTCTCCTTTATGGGGTACTCCCATAGCGCAAACAAATTTATAAATCCCTACTTTATTCGGGGTAAATTCCATTACTAAAGTTTTTCCTTTTGTTAAAGTTTGTGGTTTAGCAAACATCCCTGGTAACAAGATTGTGCTCATACAACCATACTGACTTTCCTTAACTTCAATTTCTAATCTTACTTTTTCTCCTTTATTAACAGTTATTTGATAAGGACTTAACCCAAAAGCTGTATATTGTAGTTTTATAACTTTTACTTTGTCTTGGTTCGTTGTTTTAATTTCAACAGTATCTTTCTGAACACTATTTACCTGTGGCATCATCCAAAACCACAAATTATAAAACACAAAAAATAATACCAACAATCCTACTGCCTTTTGATTTTTTATTCGACCAATTCCTTTACCAATCAACCACAAGGGGATACTACTTCCCGTAGCAAACATCAACATTATTCCGCTTCCACCCAGTAAACTACCCGAAACCATTGCACTCCCTTCAGCTAGTAAGGTAAACCCGCAAGGTAAAAACACTGCCAATAATCCTGCTACCCAAGCCAAATTATTGTTAACAATTTTTTTACTAAATTGTTTACTCCAACTTCCTCCTATTTTGTTAGCCCACTTTATTCCCAGCATTTGCATTGCTACTACTATCATCATTAACGAAACCACTATCATTAATCCATTCATCAAACCACCCAGCGCCAATTTTTCTCCAGTATATCCCAACAATCCACCCATCACCGTATAAGACAATATTCTTCCCAAAATAATTTTATAACTCTCCCTCCCAAACGACACCACCATTCCACTTAGCAATGCTCCACATGTAGAAAATCCCGCCACTATTCCCAATAAAAATAAAACTATCCACGAAGTCTGGCTATTTATATTAATAAATTGACTCCAACCAACTCTCCCCAAAAGTATAAACAATCCAGCAATTACCACTACCCCTAAAATCCACCATTTACTTCCTTTTTCTTTTTCAAAATTTTCTCCAAAAATATATTCACTTCCCTCAAACCACTTGTTCAGTTTTTCTAAACTAATTTTTTTCTTTGCTTCAATTATTAACTTATTTTCTGCCAATATTACATCAGCCTTTTTAATGCCTTTTTTATTAGCTAATTTTTCTTCAATCAAAATCTCACATGATTTACAATGTAATCCTTTGACTAAAAATTCTTGTTTCATTATCGGTTAAACATTTTTGTAACTTGCAAAATTTCTTTTGTCATTTCTTCCTTTTTCTTTTCATTTCCACTTTTAATTGCTGACGAAAAACAGGTCTTTAAATGATTTTCCATTAACATCTGATGAGCCGATCTTAATAGTCCAATTACCGCCAAATTTTGCTGCATTACATCAATGCAATATTCTCCGTTTTCCACCATTTTAATTATCTTGCCCAGGTGGCTGTGGGCTTTTTTAAAATTTGTTATTGTTTCCATACCTATACCTAGGGTACAGGTAATAAAATTAATTGTCAATAGTCAACAGGGTATAATTACTTATGGCAAAAATAAAAGTTTGTAAAAACGGCCCTTATATTGTTTCCGGTAAAATCCCTGTTAATCAACAAAAAACAATTTTTGACTCCGAAGGTAGTCCGCTCAAAACGGAAATCGTCAAAAATCTTTGTTCCGATGAAGAAATTACCCTTTGTCGTTGTGGCGGATCTGACAATAAACCTTTTTGTGATGGTTCTCATCGAAAGAATGGTTTTGATGGTAGTGAAAATACTGATAATTTAATCGATAAGCCTAGCGATACCGAATTTTTTGATGGCCCCAAATTAACTCTTCAAGATACTCCTTGTTTGTGTAGTGGGGCTGGTTTTTGCCATCGTGCCGGAGGTGTTTGGGATTTAACTCAAGAGTCAGACAACCCCAAATCCAAAAAAATCGCCATTGAAGAATGTCATTGTTGTCCCTCTGGTCGACTCATTGCTCTTGATCCTCAAACCGGTAAAGCTATTGAAGATAAAGTTGATTCAAGTGTTGGTGTTGATTCTTTTGGTCCGCTCTGTGTTACTGGTGAAGTTTCTATTGAATCAAGTGAGGGTAAAAATTATCCTCATCGTCCTCGTCGGGCCCTATGTCGTTGTGGTAAATCTCGTAATAAACCTTTTTGTGACGGCTCTCATTTCGATTAAACCTCAATTCCAAGCGACTTCAAGTCTTCTTCAAATTTTTCTGCGGTGGTAAATTGAAATGCTTTAAAACCCAAACTTTTAGCTTTATCTACATACTCTAAAATATCATCAGTATAGACACATTCTGCCGCTTTTAAATTTAATTTTTTCAACGCGTCTTGATAAATAATTTCACTTGGTTTCATTGCTCCGGCTTCATAAGATTTAGTAATTGTCTCAAAAGTTTCAATTTCTGGTGCCGCTTTTATCATATAATCCCAATCCCACTCACTTGTATTTGATAGCAAACTCACTTTGTAATTTTTTCTTAATTTTTCTATTAATTCTTTCGTTCCTTCTACTCGACTAAATTTATCTTCCGAATAAATTGTTTTTAACTCCTGATAGGGAACATTAATTCCACAAATTTGACAAAGTCCTCTGTAAAATTCTTCAGAACTCATCAGCCCACTCTCATATCTTTTAGCAATATCCGAATCTTGATAAATTATTTTTTTAATTTCATCTTTAGTCTTACC
>JAHBAQ020000036.1 GCA_018500045.2 Candidatus Shapirobacteria bacterium
ATATGTCTATAGACATAGAATTAACTTTAAATAGATTTGGTTTAGGGAAAATTGCTGAAAATAAATTTCAATTTCTTTTTTTAAGATTTTCTCACTGGAAAATTCCCAACAAACATTCTATTTCTTTTGAGATAAATTGGAAAACTAACGAAAAATTTTTTACAAAAAGAATCGATAAAAAATAATTGCAAATTCATTCCATTTTTCCAGCTTAAAATTCTCTACAAGAGAACAATTTTAGATTTTTGTATACTTCTCTTATGAGATTTAATTCTTTAATCCCCGAACTCAGTGTCTCTGATTTTTCCAAAAGCCTCAAATTTTATACCGATCTTGGATTTAAAATTGAATACGACCGGCCGGAGAAAAAATTTGCTCTACTTTCATACCAGGGTAGTCAAGTTATGATTAATCAGCACAACGGTGTTTGGCAAACCGGAAAATTTGATTATCCACTAGGTAGGGGAATTAATTTTCAAATCGAATGTCGCGATGTCAGATCCCTAATTAAAACAATTGAAAAACAGAACTATCAATTATTTCAGGAGGTCGAAGAAAATTGGTATCGCCAAAATAACCAAGAACTCGGTTGTCGAGAATTTTTAATTCAAGATCCCGATGGTTATCTTTTACGTTTTTCTCAGGATTTAGGTAAAAATGATTCAAGATAAATCTAACACCATCGCCGATCGTACCTACTCGATTATTTTCGACCTTTTAGAAAATAACCCACAAGGATTGCCTTGGTCTGAATTATTAAAAAAAATTCAAGAAATAGACCCATCACTTCATCCAAAAACAATTAATGGTTATGTTTGGAAACTGGTCGAAAAATACCCTGACAAAGTTTTTAAACCAAGCAACCAAGCAAAGGTCTCTTTTGTCTAACCAAATACAAAAAATAATATGAAACCATCACTTATTGCTCCGTGCGGTATGAATTGTGGCATTTGCCTTCACTTTTTAAGAGCCAATAATAAATGTCCCGGTTGTTCTTCTGGTAGAAAAGTTAATGGCAAATGTATCAAATGTGCCATTAAAATTTGTCAAGAAAGGCAAGGGGAATACTGTTTCAATTGTGATAAATTTCCTTGTGAAAGATTAAAAAGAATGGACAAAAGATATCAAGAAAAATATGAAACAAGCCTCCTAAACAATTTGGAAAATATTAAAAAAAATGGAATCAAATCGTTTATAATTAACCAAGAAAAAAAATGGGTTAATTCTGCTGGAACACTTTGTGTCCACGACAAAAAAAGATATTAAATCAAATGAAAATTGCTGTTGGTACTAAATCAGATCAAAAAATAGCTTATCTCGAAGAAATTTTAAAAGAATTGGAGCTCGAGTTCTCTTTAATGCCTCTTGAAGTTTCCAGTGAAATTAGTGATCAACCACTAACTAGTAAAGAAACCAGAAATGGATCAATCAATCGGGCCAAAAATGCCTTTTCTCAATCCGCAGACTGTGATTGTGCTATTGGTATTGAAGTTGGTTATCACCCAAACAAAAAAGGTAAATATCATATGTTTTGTTGGGCCACCATTATCGACTCACAACACAAAGTTTCCTCCAAATCAGAAAAAATTTTACTCCCGGAATTTTATCAAAAACTTCTTTCTGAAAATAAATACCTCTGCGATTATGTTGACCAATATTTATCCGAAAATCCCAATCCGCCCCATAAATATATTGCCACTATTTTAAAAAACCGGAAACCCTTTATTCAAACCGCCATCAAGACAGTCATCACCAACTATTTAGTCAGGAAATAAAGTCTCTTTTTTTAACACTTATTACGTTTATCCCTTAAGTACGAGAATTTTTAAAGATTTTTTGATATAATAAAACAATGCCAATCGAAACCGGATCTACTATCGAGCATGAAATTAACCCTGATTTGCTCAAAAGCGTCGTCAATGCCATAGTCGGCAAAAATCGACTCACTAACCCAGAAAAACAACAAGTGGCCGATAATATCCTAAGTATCAGAAAAGCTACTAAAAATGGTAAACACGACACTCTGTTTTACCCCAGTTGTGGTTTTGATATTTTGCGCCCACTAGTTGCCTACGACATCAGCCACCTTATTGCTGCCGATAATTGTATCGGCATAGAAACAATGGCAGAAGAAATTACTCGGTTTAATCCACAACGAGAAATCATTGACTCAGCCGATGGTAATGTCAGACAAATTACTTTTGAATTGGAAGGCAAAAAAAGACAAATAACCCTGGTTAACAACGATGCTCGACTAGTCAATCTTCACGACTTTGAAATTGACCAAGTCGATATTTTACATACTTATTTACCTATGGATGCCGACCAACCCTTAACCGAGTTTGATCTTTTCTTAAAAGAAAAATTTGATAAGGGTATCTATTTTGATGATATTGAAATTGCCGAAAATGATTCGGATTGTCCCAAACCAATCGACTACCGAGAATCAATAGCTTTATTTGAAGATGACATTACTACTATGATTCCTGTATACCAAACAATTCATCCTGGTTTTCACGGTTTTAACAATTCCCAAATAGTTTCTTTAGGAGGTTTTTTAATTTATAACGAAAGTTCTGATTGGATGCAAAATAATGAAAAATACGGTTTCAGACAAATAGAAATTTCTCGCCGCAGTGAACCTACAGTTTCCACGTCCTTTCATGATTCAGAGCCAAGAAAAACCGGATATATTTATCAAAGAGTCGCACCACCTCAAAACTATTAGATTTAATCCTCCGATTTATTAACATGTTACTCTTTTATATATGACCAAAAACCCTCTCATCAACGCTATCTGTGCTACTTTATACATTACCCTTATTGGCCTGTTTATGTTTTATGGCACTCAATTGTTTCCCCAAAAAGATACTATTCTTACTCCCATTGCTATGATCTCACTTTTTACTTTATCTGCTGCCATAATGGGCTATATATTTTTATCTCAACCCCTTATACTTTTTCTCGATGGTCATCAAAAAACTGCCGTCAAACTTTTTTTACAAACCATCGCTGCTTTTGCCATCATTACTCTTATAGTTTTTCTTCTAATTTTTTTGGGAATTGTAAAATAGCCATAAAGAATATTTTTATTTTTTTTCTCAAACGAAGTGTATTATTAAACTGTGATCAAGATAAATCCAACTGGTGAAAAATTTTATGAAAAATACTCTTGGGTTATCTTTTTCATCATCGGCTTAATTATTTTGGCCGGTGCTCTTCCTCACACTTTTGGTGTTAATACTGATCCAGCTTTAGTCCAATCTATCAGCGGTCAAACCCTTGATGAACTCAAAAATTCTCGGCCCACATTTTTTAATTTATATCATTACTATTTTCGCGGTGGCGGTTTATCTGATTTAGGCTTTGCTTTTTTTCTTATCGTTATTTCAGTCACTGCCTATCGTCAAAAACAAAAATGGTCTTGGTTTGCTTTTTTATTTGTTCCGGTTTATTTTTTATCCTGGATTTTTCTTAGTTCCACTTTGCCACCGGAATCAGTTTCTTCTTTATTTCCACCACTAATCATCATTACTGTCTTAAGTCTTTTTGGTTTAATCCTGCCACTTAAAAAATTCTTTCCCAAACAAACTTGATCCGCTTTTTCCCAACCACAAACAAGTAAATCAATCAAATTATTTATCATTAAACACACTTTTTGTTATTATTTATATATGCGGTTAAGGCGCGCGGGTTTTGTGTGTTTGCTAATTTTGGCCGTATTTTTCTGGTCCAAAAATAAATTTGTTTCTGCTTCCAACTCTTGGATCCAAACCGATTGGTCAGGTGGTTCGTCACAATCTTCTTGGTCTGATAACACTAAATATTATTCTGCTAGTAATATCAACGATTTTTCTGGTCAATTAACTTTATCTCCAAATTCAAATTGGTTCAATTCTTCTTGGAAATATCGTAGCAGTGTTGGTGTTACCAATTCTTCCGGTTCCACTCTAACTGATTATCAAATTCCCATCATAATTAACACCGCTTCTTTGATTTCTGCCTCCAAAATGAATTCTGATTGTAGTGATCTTCGGGTTACTGATTCAGTTGGTAGCACACTGCCTTTTTGGATCAGCACCTCACCAGCCACTGCCAAATGTAATCAGACTGCCACGAAAGTTTGGGTCAAAGCCTCTAGCCTTTCTACTTCTGGCACTACTTTCCATCTTTATTACGGTAATTCTTCTGCCCCATCACAGAGTAACGGTGACAACGTTTTTCCTATTTTTGCCGATTTCACTATTGGCACCTCTTTACCCACAAATTGGATCAAAAAAGATATTGGTACTAGCGGTACCTACAGTATTGGTGGAAGTTTAGCTCTTTCTAACACTAACGGAGAAGACCTTTGGAATAATATCTATGGCGCCAGCCATATCTACAAAAACACCCAAATTTCTGGAAGTTTTATCGCCGAAGCTCTCATCACTTCTCAAAGTAATTCCAACGAATGGGGTAAATCCGGGATTTCAGTTCAAAACAGTGTTGCTGCCAGTGGGGGAAATGGTCACGCCTTTATCGTTACTACTCCCAACAACGGCACTCCTTTTCAATATCAATCTCTTACTGGTGAATTGTGTACTGCTGGGAGTTGTCCCACTGTTGTTGCTCCAAACGTTAACTTAAACAGTGTTAATCCTACCACTCTGACTTTTCCAATTTTATTAAAATTAACTAAAGACAACAGTAATCAAATTAGTGGTTACGTTAGTTCAAATAACGGTAGTACTTGGACTCAAAAAGGCGGTGCTGTTGCTCCTTGGGGTGTTTCTTCCAGTCAATATGTCTCTTTGTTTTTAACTCCTCACTCCACTACCGCCACTGGCACTGCCACTTATACTTTCTTCTACACTCGTAAATTTTCTGCCACCGAACCAAATATTTCTTCACCGTCAAATGAACAAAATATTTATTTAAATTCTGGTAGTTTAATCTCATCAGTTTTTAATACTGGATATCCATCTATTTTTGGCAATATTAATTACAACTCTTCCATCCCAGTTAATACCACTCTTAATGTTAAAATCAGAACTTCAAATAATGCCGATATGTCCGGAGCCATCGATTTTTCTTTGTGTAATAATATTAGCTCGTCTGTCGATATTTCTTCCAATAATTGTGTCACTGATGGTCATCGTTATATCCAATATCAAATTACTTTTAATACATCTGATTCTACTATTACTCCGTCTCTTCAAGACCTGAGTATTGAATATAGTCCACCTAGTTATACTGTTACTTTTTTGGCCGGATCCAATGGTTTAATTTCTGGCACATCACCTCAAATTATAGAATACGGCAACGATACTTCCCAAGTTACTGCCGTCCCTAATTCTGGTTACCATTTTATTAATTGGTCTGATGGCAATACTCAAAATCCCCGTCAAATATTAATGGTTACTGCCAATAAATCTATTACCGCCAATTTTGCCGCTGATGATGCTGATTCTCCCGTAATTTCGGCCGAAACCGCCACTCCATCTTCCGATTCCGCCGTTATTACTTGGACTACCAACGAAAATTCTTCATCTTTAGTTCAATACGGTCTTCACCAAAGTTACGGCTTTATTACCAGTGAAACCGACACTTCTCCTCGGGTTTTATCTCACACTGTTTCTTTGTCCAATCTCAAACCTTGTGCCCGTTATTATTATCGAGTAGTTTCTTCCGATTCAGTTGATAACCAATCGGCCTCAGCCCAAAAAACTTTTTCTACTTCTGGTTGTCCAGTTTCCACTATTATTGTTGGTACTGAAACCACCCTTCCGGTTACCGGCGGTACTCTTCAAATCACCAACAATTTATCTACCGCTCAAATCAATGTCCCCAATAACTATTCCGACCAAACTGCCACTTTCCAAATCAATAAACTCGATGTTTCTCCTGTCTCCAATACCCCAGAGGGTAAATCTATCGCTACTAACAATTTTTATGACTTAATTGCTGTCACCGAAAATAATCAGCAACTAAATACTTTCGATTCTCCGGTTACTTTTACTATTTCCTATAGCTCCGATACTGAAAATGGTTTTGACGAATCCACTCTCGATGTTTACAAATACGATGGTTCCAGCTGGATTAAGAAAAATTGTACCTTAGATACCAATGCCAACACCCTCACTTGTAATCTCAATGGTTTTTCCAGTTACGCCCTTTTGGGTAATCCCAAAAATAATTCTTCTCCTTCAACCTCTTCAAATTCTTCATCTTCTTCTTCACCAAATAATTCTATCTGTAATGATTCGCGTCCGGTTTCTTTCCCTGATCTTTTTCAAATCAATACCACCCTTAATTCCGCTAAAATTTTCTTTACTCCTTTGTCCGATACCAATCATTACTATATTTCTTTTTCTACCAAACCAATAGCCGAGGAATTTAGTGCCGATGTCACTTTAGCTCGTGAAGGTGTTCAAAATTTCACCATTAATTTACTCAAACCAAATACAATTTATTACCTCAAAGTTCGTGGTCAAATTGGCTGTATGCCCGGGGGATGGAGTAATATTATGAAAATTCAAACCAACTCTCAAATTTTTTACAAAAATTTTTCTCCATCCACCAATTTGTCTTCTAATTTAATTACCAAAACTTCATCAAAAACCCCTACACCAGAATCCACCCCAGCAATAAACCAACCACCAAAGACTACTACAAAACCCAAGCAATCTGTCGAATCTGCCAAAAAATGTTTCCTTTGGTGGTGTTGGGGTAAATAATTTTGTTACACTAAATTTATGTCTACAAATTTTTACAAAAGTTCAATTTTTTTCTGGTTTATCTTGTTAATTCTGGCTCTAATCAATGCCACTATTAGGGAAACTACCTATAAACCCTTACTCGTTCCTTACATCGGTATCTGGGCTCATCAAATTAGTTCTTTAACCGGCATCATTTTATTTTTCTTGGCCATCTATTTTTTTCTCAAAAAAACCAAAAATAAATACACCCAAAAAGACTTAATCAATGTTGGCCTGCTCTGGATATTAATGACCATTATTTTTGAATGTTTTATGAATATCTTTATCCGTCACCTTAGTTTTCAGCAAGTCTTACAGACCTACTATTTTTGGACAGGGGACACTTGGTTTTTTGTTTTACTTTCGCTCTTAATTTCTCCCCTTATTGTCCACAGAATTCTTCACAAAAAATCTTAGTCTTTTTGTTCTTTCTTGATCGTTTTCCAGTGATACAAATACACCGGCACACCCACCAAAATCATGGCAATTGAATTCGATAACTGTCTTTTTCGCTGATTACTTTGTTCTTCTTTATTTCTTTTTTCCATTTCTTCTTTCGACATCGTTTGTTTGCCATCAACTGTCGGCTCTACATAATAGGTATATTCCGACACTCTAAAAACATAATTTTTCAATCCCAAATCTACCAGTTGAATGCTGCCAATGATTGAAATTAATAAACCCACAAACGAAAACAAGTACAGATACAACAGTCTTATACTAAATTTCATATTAATTAAGTATACCAAACATCTTCTTTGCTAAAATTTACTTATGAAACCATTTTTAAAATTTTTACTTATTTGCGGTTTTATTTCCACCCTTATTTATATCGCCACCGATATTTTTACCGGTCTAATGACTCCGAGTTATAGTTTCAATTCCCAAACCGTTAGCGAACTTTCAGCCATTGGTGCTCCGACTAAATCCATTTGGGCTCTTATGACCTTTATCTATAATCCGCTTTTAATTCTTTTCAGTTTCGGAATTTTTCAAACCACCAAAAATAAAGTTTTATCCTTTACTATTGCCTTTATTGGTATTTTAGGTTTTATTTGGTTATTTTTTCCTATGAATTTACGTGGGTCTATCGGTTCTTCAAATGACTCTATGCATTTAGTTATGGTGGTCGTAACCATTATTTCAATGATAACTATGATTATTTCCGGGGCTAATAGTCAAGGCAAAAATTTTCGTCTTTACTCCATAATTACCCTAATAATTATGACTTTATTTGGCATTATTACCGGCCAACAAACTGCCAATGTTGCCGCTAATTTACCCACCCCAATGATGGGTATTACCGAAAGATTCAGTG